>NZ_JCANTN010000007.1:0-75106 GCF_059568515.1 Soehngenia saccharolytica DSM 12858
AAAAGGTTGCATTAGGTGCTGTAATGAGAAAATTAGTAAATATTATATTCGCCGTCATGAGAGACAAAAAGCCTTTTGAGCTAAGAACCCCAGAAGAGCATGAGGAACTACTTCTTACTAGGTCTTCAGTAGCCTAATGATCTGTATTTAATGTTTAGTTTTCAAAGAACAATTTTAAATAACAGCTTCGTTTTTTAAACCAATAATCATTGGTTTATTAGGTGTGCATTTTTTTATTATTAATTTTTCAAAAAATATTTAATATTATTTTGCTAAAATCTATTGACTTTAATTAGCTGGTCTTTTTTTCTTGATGCTTAATCTATTAAATAATTACCCTAAAATATGGATAAAAAACAATTAAAAGATTTGTACAATTCGTATGCAACTGTATGATATAATCAGAATATAATTTTAATAATTTTAATTACTGGAGTGTGATTCCATGAATGAACTAGTACCTACTAAAGTTGAAGGCCTATACATAAGAAAAGCTACCAGAGAAGATGTACCTTTGATTTTAAGGTTTATTAAGGAGTTAGCTGATTATGAGAAAATGCTTGATCAAGTGGTTGCAACTGAGGAAATAATTGAGGACTCCATATTCAACAGAAATAAAGCAGAAGTCGTATTTGCAGTTTACAATGGGGAAGAAGTAGGATTTGCATTGTATTTTAACAATTTTTCAACTTTTTTAGGCAAACCTGGATTGTATTTAGAAGATCTATATGTAAGAGAAGAAATGAGAGGAAAGGGAATTGGGAAAACACTACTAGCTTATTTAGCAAAGAAAGCAGTTGAAGAAGATTGTGGAAGATTCGAGTGGTGGTGCTTGGATTGGAACAAACCATCAATTGATTTTTATTTGAAACTAGGAGCAATACCCATGGATGAATGGACAGTTTATAGAATGTGCGGCGATGCATTAGTTCAATTGTCAAGGGAATTCTAAATATTTTATATCTGGAGGATAAAATGAAGATAGAGTGGAATAAAAAATATACAACTATTTCTGTATATTCCATCATTGTTGTGTTTATCAGCATTGTTTTTTACATATTAATATCTGAATTTGGTGTATTCTTAGCTTGGTTAAATAGATATATAAAAGTATTTGAACCGTTTACTATAGGATTTACTATCGCTTATTTAGCTAATTTCATAGTAGATTTTACTGAAAGGAAAATGTTTGATAAATTGTTTAATCAACAAAAGAAAAAGAATGTCAAGAGAATAATGAGCATATTGCTCTCGTATCTATTACTGTTCTCTGGATTATTTTTGTTTATCTATCTCGTTTTACCTCAATTGATAAATTCTGTAACTGGAGCAGTATACACTGTTATTGACAATTATGATTCATTGTCTAAAAGTATAGTTGATTATATAAACAAACTAAATATATCGCAGTCATATATCGAGGACATTGTCTTAAAATGGAATAATTTCGTTGATAACTTAATAAATACTATCACCAATTCGTTGCCGTTGATAGGTTCTTATGCAGGCAAATTATTCTCAAGCATATGGAATATTGTATTAGGGATTATCATATCTATCTATATGCTGATTGACAAAGAAAGATTTTCTATGCTGATTAAAAAACTTGATTTTAGCATATTCTCAAAGGAAAGAGCGATGAGAAATATTGAATTGGCAAAAAGAGCAGATAATATATTTGGCAGGTTCTTAGTTGGAAAGATAATTGATTCGATAATAATTGCTATAATAACGTATATTGTTTTAATCGTTACAAAAATGCCATATTCGCTGTTGATATCATTTATAATTGGGGTAACAAATATCATTCCTTTTTTTGGACCGTTCATTGGAGCAATCCCATCATTTTTCATAATATTATTTGTTTCTCCAATAAAAGCAGTATGGTTTTTAGTTATTATATTTGCAATTCAGCAGTTGGATGGCAACCTAATTGGACCGAAAATACTTGGAGATACACTTGGTATATCTGCATTTTGGATATTATTTTCGCTGCTTATATCTGGCGAGATATTTGGATTTATCGGTTTGATCATAGGGGTTCCATTGTTCGTATTCATTTATTCAATCGTCAAAGACAATGTAGAGAAGCGACTTGAGAAAAAAGGCATGCCAGTGGAAACTATTAAATATAAGGAGTATTAGTAAAATATGTATTTTGAGTATGGAAATGAGGAAAAAGAATATTTATCTAAGAAAGATAGTACGATTGGAAAAGCTATTAGCCATTATGGCCATATATACAGAGAAGTAGAAAAAGACATTTTCAAAGCTTTAATAAAAAATATATTAAGTCAGCAAATATCAACTAAAGCATATGAGACTATTTTGAGCAGATTCATAAATCTAACGAATGATTTTGATGATATGAGATTAATGTCGATCGGTGAAGAAGATTTTAAAGAATGCGGAATAAGTAAAAGAAAAGCGGAGTATATAAAGACAATAATAGATCATAAATACATTTATAACTATGACTTTAATTCCCTAAAAGGATTGAATGACGATGAAGTGATAGAGTCTTTGATAAAGTTTCCTGGAATTGGCAAATGGACAGCGCAGATGACTTTAATATTTTCACTTGAAAGAAAAGATGTGTTAGCTTTAGATGATTTTGGAATTAGAAAAGGTCTGTCGATTATGTATCAAGTAAATGTGAATGACAGAAATGCAATGAAGAAATATAAAGATGTATTTACTCCCTATTCTACGATTGCCTCATTTTATATTTGGAGAGTTGCTATGGATAATGAATTTAGTAAATAGCATTATAGAGATTCAAAGAATAATTATTATTAATATCAGTTAAGTATATTGAGAATATTACAATTAAATTTTCAAATTTCTGCTAAAATTTATTTTATATTTGTATTGACAAGCACTAGTCAAATTGTTATACTTATTTAAGTCAGCACAAATTGGATATCGTTTATCGGATGTTAAACTTTTGCTCATCACTGATAATTTACGTTTTGCGGGTGTAGCTCAGTGGTAGAGCACTGGCTTCCCAAGCCAGCTGCGAGGGTTCGATTCCCTTCACCCGCTCCAACAAAAGCATGGTGGGTATGGCCTAGTTGGTTAGGGCGCCAGATTGTGGCTCTGGAGGTCATGGGTTCGAATCCCATTACCCACCCCATAGTTGATCCATTAGCTCAGTCGGCAGAGCACCTGACTTTTAATCAGGGTGTCCCGCGTTCGAGTCGCGGATGGATCACCATTATATGACTCATTAGCTCAGTTGGTAGAGCACCTGACTCTTAATCAGGGTGTCCAGGGTTCGAGTCCCTGATGGGTCACCATATGCGGGAATGGCGGAATTGGCAGACGCGCTAGACTTAGGATCTAGTGTCATTGACGTGGGGGTTCAAGTCCTCTTTCCCGCACCATATTAACCAGAGAATAAATTCTCTGGTTTTTAAATTATTATTTATTGTGATAAATTTGTGATATAATTAAATAAGCATAATTTATTAGCACCCTTAGCTCAGTTGGATAGAGTCGCTGGCTTCGAACCAGTTGGTCGGGGGTTCGAGTCCCTCAGGGTGCACCATTTAAGCCTTATCATTTGTTGATAAGGTTTTTGTTTTATTATATCAATTTTATGCTATACTTAACTAATGGAGGAGAAAATGAATATTTATATTCCCGAATACGTGAATAAAATTTTATATATGTTAGAATCAAATGGCTATCAAGCATATCTTGTTGGTGGCTGTGTGAGGGATCACTTAATAGGCAAAAAACCATCTGATTATGATGTGGCAACGAATGCGACTCCTGAAGAGATAGAAAAAATATTTAGCAGTTTTAAAATTGTAGATATAGGCAAAAGGTTTGGAACGATAACAGTCGTCATGGAAGAAGGCCAAGTTGAAGTGACGACATTTAGAGCAGAAGAGCAATATATCAAAGGCAGAAAGCCAAGTGATGTGAAATATATATCGAGCCTAATAGAAGATCTCAAAAGAAGAGATTTTACAATAAATGCAATTGCATATAACCCAAAAACTGGTATTATAGATCCGTTTGACGGTGTAAATGACTTAAGATTAAAAACGATAAGATGTGTTGGAGACCCAAATGAAAGATTAAAAGAGGATTATTTAAGGATACTTAGAGCTGTTAGATTTGCAACACAGCTAGGATTTACAATAGATGTGCGGACGGCGAATGCATGTGCTAAATTTTCTAGCAAATTAAAGGATATAAGCAAAGAGAGAATAAGAGATGAATTTATTAAAATTCTTCTTTCAGACAAACCATCTTATGGCATTAGACTTATGAAGGACCTCGGAATTTTGCAGGTTATTTTGCCTGAAATGATTCCTGCTATAGGATTTGATCAGAGAAATCCACATCACGACTTAACTGTCTTTGGACACACATTAGAGGTTTTGGATAATTCACCTAAAGTGTTGGAAGTAAGGCTTGCGGCATTATTCCATGATATAGGCAAACCCTATACTTTCGAGGTGGATGAGAATGGAATAGGTCATTTCTATGGACATGAAAAAATAAGCGCTGAGATAGCAAAAGAAGTTTTAACTAGACTCAACTTTTCAAATGAACTGATAAAAAACACTTTAGTTTTAATAAGCGGACACATGAATTATGCTAAAGAGTTAAATAAGAAGTATGTAAAAAAGCAACTACAAAAAATTGGCTACGAGAATTTTAACAATTTAATTGAACTCCAAATAGCTGATAAACTGAGTAAAAAAGGAGATAAGGACCTTAGCTATTTTGATGCGAAAAGAAGAATTCTAAGAGAAATTGAGGATGAACCTTATTCGAGAACTCATTTGGCTATTAATGGAGATGATTTAAAAGCACTAGGCATAGTTGAAGGCCCATTAATTGGCGAAATATTAGATTATTTACTCGAGATAGTAATTGAAAACCCAAAGAAAAATAACAAGGGTGAGTTATTAGATATAGTCAAGAAAAAGTACTTGAAAAAATAATTAAAACGGAGGAGGCTAATATGGGGAAATTATTTGGTACTGATGGAGTAAGGGGAGTAGCTAATAAAGACCTTACACCAGAACTAGCATATGAAATTGGGAGAGCTGGAGGATTTGTATTAACTCATGGGAATAGAGGGAAAGTAGTAGTAGGAAAAGATACTAGAGCATCTTCTGATATGCTTGAAGCTGCAATTAGTGCAGGACTTTGTTCTATTGGATTGGATGTAATACAAGTCGGAATAATGCCAACTCCTGCAGTGGCTTATTTGACAAGGAGATATAACGCTTTAGCGGGCGTTGTTATTTCAGCTTCTCACAATCCTTATGAATACAATGGGATTAAATTTTTTAGCTCAGAAGGGTATAAATTGCCCGATGAAATAGAAGATGAGATAGAAGATATTTTATTAAATAATAGGTCGATTGAATTGCGACCTATAAAGAATAGCATTGGAAGAATATACTACGAAAAAGATGCTCCAAGACATTATAAAGAGTTTTTGAAAGAGAAGATAGGAATTGACTTAAAAGGTTTTAAAATTGCCATGGATTGTGGGAATGGAGCATTGTATAAAATAGGACCTGAGATAATCAGAGAATTAAATGGAGAGGTAATAGCGATAAACACTGAACCTGATGGGACAAATATAAATGACAACTGTGGCTCTACTAATCCTCATCTTGCACAACAATTAGTTTTAGACACAAATGCAGATTTAGGTATTTCATTTGATGGCGATGGGGATAGAATAATTGCTATAGATGAAAAGGGCAGGATAATTGATGGAGATCATTTGCTGGCAATATGTGGAAGATTTTTAAAGAAACAAAATTGCCTAAATGAAAATACGATCGTAGGAACTGTCATGAGCAATATGGGACTTGAGGTATTTTTATCACAAAATGGAATGAAGTTGTTGAGAACACCAGTGGGAGACAGGTATATAATTGAAGAAATGAAAAGAGGAAATTATGTGCTAGGAGGGGAACAGTCAGGTCATATAATTTTTATGGACCTAAACACGACTGGAGACGGATTAGCCACGGGTTTGCAATTGTTAAAAATAATGATTGATGAGAAAGAAAAAGCATCGACTTTAAATGATTTGGTAGAAAATTTTCCACAAGTATTAATCAATGCTAAAGTTAAGCCGGAGAATAAAAATAAGTTTTTAGACTTTCCGGAAATACAAATTGCAATTAAAGAGTTGGAGAAAAAGTTCAGTGGAACTGGAAGGGTTCTTATAAGGCCATCTGGAACAGAGCCATTGGTAAGAGTCATGATTGAAGGAAGAGACTATGATTGGATAAAGAAAGAAGCAGAAAGTCTAGCTCTATTAATTGAAGATATATTATTATAGAATAGGAGAATGAATATGATGATTGTAGCAGATTCGAGCTGCGATGTTAACGAGCAATTACTAGAATCAATTAATATTAAAGAAATTGAAGAAAAAATCAATGACAAATTAGCAATAGATTTTGTGCCATTTAAAATATATGTAGACGGAGTTGAATTCATAGACGACGAAAATTTAAATAAAAACGAATTTGTCAATGCTATGAAGAATAGTCCAAACCCAATAAGAACTTCTTGTCCATCGCCTGGTGATTTTTTAAATTCATTTATGAAGAGCACTACATCTTTTGCCATTACAATATCTAAAGAGTTGTCCGGAGCATATAATGCTGCCATGACAGCTAAAGATATTGCATTGGAGCAAAAAGACAAGTTTATACATGTATTTAACTCTAAATCAGCTAGTGCTGGTGAGGTATTGGTGCTTTTAAAGCTCGTAGAAGAAATAAAAAAAGGCATATCTAACCTTGAAATAGTTGAAAATGTCGAGAAGTATATAGCTGAAATGAAAACCTATTTTATTTCTGAAGACTTGGGAAACTTAATAAAAAATGGAAGAATGTCAAAGGTAACTGGATTAGTTGCAAATATCTTAAACATTAAACTCATAATGAAAGCTAATGAATTCGGAGAAATAGAGTTGGCAGAGAAAGCAAGAGGAGTAGGAAAGGCATTTAAAAGACTGGCAGAGATAATAGAAAATACAAATGTCAATTTTTCAGATAGAATAGCAGTGATTTCACATGCGAATGCATTTGACAAAGCCTTAGGATTAAAAGACAGTCTAAAAAAACTAAAATTTAAGGACATTATTATTGTCGAAACTAATGGATTATCAACATCATATGTGAATGATGGCGGAGTGATAATCAGCTTTTAGAAACAGTTGTTAACTAAACTGTTTAGTTTTTGTAGTATTGCCTAGATTATACAAAATTTGCCTGTTTTTATTTTGACATAAGTTTGCAAGACTAAATTAGACTGCAAAGCAAAAAGGGGTCTAATTTAGTTTTACAATTAATGTTTTCTAGAAAAATAATGCATATTTTTGATATGCTGTTGACAAAATAACATTAAATGCTATAATTATAAAGGCAGGCAAATTTTATGCATTATGCGGGAATGGCGGAATTGGCAGACGCGCTAGACTTAGGATCTAGTGTCATTGACGTGGGGGTTCGAATCCTCTTTCCCGCACCAGAATCAACCAGTGGTATCGGCCATTGGTTTTTTTATATACTGTCTGTTTATATTAAAATTTTGTCAGTTGTGATATAATAAAACGATGAAATTAAAGCAAAAAATTATCATAGGGGGTTCATTAATGAAATTAGATTATGTAAAAAAAGAAAAAAATACCGTATATTTCGACGCTCAGTTTACTCCTGAAGAGTTTGAAGAAGCTGTACAAAAGGCTTATGTTGCTAATAGATCAAGATTTAACATACCAGGTTTTAGAAAAGGGAAAGCACCTAGACAACTTATCGAATTGAATTATGGCAAAGAAATCTTCTATGAAGACGCTATTAATGAGCTTTTACCAGATGCATATTCAAAAGCTATAGAAGAATTCAAATTAGAACCAGTAGATAGACCAGACGTAGATATTGATGATATAGAGAAAGACAAACCAGTAATTGCCAAATTTAGCGTAGAAGTAAAACCAGAAGTTAAATTAGGTGATTACAGCAGCATTGAAATTGAAAAAACTGACTACACTGTCACTGAAGAAATGATAAATGCAGAACTTGAAAGAGTTAGAGACATGAATGCAAGGATTATAGATGCTGGAGACAGAGAAATCGCAGATGGAGATATATTGACCATCGACTTTGAAGGATTTATTGACGGAGAGGCATTTGAAGGTGGAAGTGCTGAAGATCAAACACTCGAAATTGGTTCTGGACAATTTATTCCTGGATTTGAAGAAGGATTGATTGGAAAGAAAAAGGGAGAAGAAGTTGAAATAAATGTTAAGTTCCCAGAAGACTATTTTGAAGAATCTTTAAGAGGAAAAGATGCAACCTTTAAAGTGACAATAAAAGAAGTTAAATATAAGGAATTGCCAGAACTTGATGATGAGTTTGCTATGGATGTAAGCGAATTTGATACATTAGAAGAATACAAGCAAAGCATCAAAGAAGAATTAGAGAAATCATTAAAGGAACAAGAAAATATTGATATTGAGAACAAGATTGTTGAAAAATTAGTTGAGATATCTGAATTTGAAATACCAGAAGCTATGATTGAAGCTCAAATAGATTCTGAATTAGACAACTTTGATTACAGAATGAAAATGCAAGGCTTTAGCCTTGAAAAATATCTAGAGCTAACTAATATGACTATTGAGCAAATGAGAGAGAGCTTTAGAGAAATAGCAAAGAAAAAAGTAGAAGCCCAACTAGTTTTAGAAGCAGTAGCTAAAAATGAAAATGTTCAAGCAACTGAAGAAGATATACAAAAAGAATTAGAAAAAATAGCTGAATCATATAGCCCTGACAATAAAGAGAAATTCATTGAAGACATGAAAAAAGGAGATTTAAATTTCTTAACCGAGGGTATAATAAATGACAAGGTTTTAGATATGCTCAAAGAAAGAGTCAAATATGTTCAAATGGAGGGATAATCATGGCATTAGTGCCAATAGTTGTTGAACAAACAAATCGTGGAGAGAGGTCGTACGATATATACTCTCGACTATTAAAAGATAGAATTATTATGCTGGGTAATGAGATTAATGATCAAGTAGCTGAGTTAGTTGTAGCTCAGATGCTATTTTTGGAAGCTGAGGATCCAGAGAAGGATATTCAATTGTATATAAATAGCCCTGGTGGATCAGTAAGCGCAGGATTTGCAATTTTTGATACAATGCAATACATTAAGCCGGATGTAGTTACTATTTGCATCGGGAGAGCCGCTAGTATGGGAGCTTTTCTACTAGCAGCAGGTCAAAAAGGGAAGAGATTCGCATTGCCAAATGCTGATATAATGATTCATCAACCGCTTGGAGGAGCACAAGGCCAAGCTGAAGATATAAGAATTCAAGCTGAGAAGATTATTGAAATTAGAGAGAGAATTAATCGAATACTATCTGAAAGAACAGGACAGCCTCTAGAAAGAATCGCTAAAGATACAGATAGAGATTATTACATGAGTGCGTATGAAGCTGTAAAATACGGACTTATAGATGCAGTAATGGAGAAAAGAAATTAGAGGTGATTTAATGGCTAAAATTGATGATAAGCAACTTAGATGTTCATTTTGTGGGAAATCCCAGAATGAAGTCAAGAGGCTTATAGCTGGCCCAAATGTCTATATATGCAATGAATGTGTAGAATTATGTCAAGATATCATTGAAGAAGAATTTGTAGATTATGAATATGACTATGATTTTGAGGATTTGCCAAAGCCATCTAGCATTAAAGCTAGTCTAGATGAATATGTGATCCAACAAGAAAGAGCAAAGAAAGCTTTGGCTGTTGCTGTATATAATCATTACAAGAGAATAAATAAAAAGACAGACAAGAAAGATGACATTGAACTTCAAAAGAGCAATATTTTGCTGATTGGACCGACTGGCTCTGGGAAAACATTATTAGCTCAAACATTGGCAAAGATTTTAAATGTACCTTTTGCGATAGCTGATGCAACTGCTTTAACAGAGGCAGGCTATGTGGGGGAAGATGTAGAAAATATTATTCTTAAACTCATTCAAGCGGCAGATTATGACATTGAAAGAGCTGAGAAGGGAATTATCTATATAGATGAAATTGACAAAATTTCACGAAAGTCTGAAAATCCTTCAATAACAAGAGATGTAAGTGGAGAAGGTGTTCAACAGGCTCTATTAAAGATATTAGAAGGAACAGTTGCCAATGTGCCTCCTCAAGGTGGAAGAAAGCACCCACATCAGGAGTTCATTCAAGTTGATACATCGAATATTTTGTTTATTGTCGGAGGAGCATTCGATGGTTTAGAGAAGATTATCCAATCCAGAGTAGGGAAAAAATCCCTGGGATTTGGTGCTGAAATAAATACAAAAGAGCAAAATATAGCAAAACTATTAAATAAAATTCAACCTGAAGACTTGATAAAATATGGCCTTATACCTGAATTTGTGGGTAGATTGCCTGTAGTTGTAACTTTAGAAGAGTTAAATGAAGAAGCTCTAGTGAGGATTTTAACTGAACCTAAAAATGCTATTGTCAAACAATACAAAGAGCTTTTCAGCATAGATGGAGTTGAACTTGAATTTGAAGACGAAGCTCTAAAAGCAATTGCTAAAAAAGCTATCGAAAGAAAGACTGGTGCTAGAGGTTTAAGAAGCATCATTGAAGAGAAGATGGTGGATATAATGTATGAAATACCTGACAGAGAAGATATTGTCAGATGTATTGTCACAAAAGAAACCATCGAGAATGACCAAGGGCCTACTTTGGTGTTTTCAGAAAAAAAGACTAAAAACAATAAGAAGAGCAACAAAGAATCTGCATCATAAAGGCTCACGAATGTGGGCTTTTATTTTGCTATAAAGAGGTGAACAACTTGGATAAAATATATACAATAGAAGAAAAAACACTTCCCTTAATACCATTAAGAGGTGTATCCATATTTCCATATATGGTAATACATTTTGACGTCGGGAGAGAGAAATCTATACAAGCGCTAGAGTATGCAATGATGAATGACTCAATGATTGTGCTTTCGACTCAAATAGATCCCAAAATTGACGATCCCACTGAGGAAGACTTTTATGATGTAGGGACAATAGCGAATGTAAAGCAAATGTTAAAACTTCCAGGAGGAAGCATAAGAGTTTTAGTAGAGGGATTAAATAGATGCAGAATAAAAGATTGTGTTAAAACTGATCCCTTTTTTGAAGTGATAGTTGACGAGTACATTTACAACCCGGATAAGGTAGAAAAAACTCCTGAAATAGAAGCTGCAATGAGATTGATAATGAGTGATTTAGAGGATTATCTAGCATTAAACCCAAAGTCATCACAAGAGTTGTTGACAACTGTCGAGGACATAGAAGATCCGGGAAGATTTGCAGATGTCATTGCTAGCTACATCTTTTTAAAACAAGAAGATGACCAAGCTATATTGGAAGCATTTGATATATCAGAAAGATTAGAAGTTTTACACAAAATATTGCAAGCTGAAATAGAGCTGTTAAAAATTGAAGATAAGATAAACCAAAGAGTCAGAAAACAAATAAGCAAAGTTCAAAAAGAGTATTATTTGCGAGAACAATTAAAAGCAATTCAAAAAGAGCTAGGGGAAGAAGAAGACTATTCCTCAGAAATCGAAGAGTATAAAGAAAAAATAAGAAAGGCTAAGATGAGTAAAGAAGCAGAAGAGAAAGCTCTTAAAGAAGTTGAAAGATTATCTAAGATGCCTAGCTATTCTGCAGAAGTAGGAGTAATAAGAACCTATATTGATTGGCTTATCGATCTGCCTTGGGCTAAAGAAACAAAGGAAAAGATAGATATAAAGAAAGCAAGACTTATTTTGGATGAGGATCATTTTGGCTTAGATGATGTAAAAGAGAGAATACTAGAGTTTATTGCTGTTAAAAAATTAACAGGAACACTTAAAGGACCAATTCTTTGTTTAGTTGGTCCTCCTGGGGTAGGAAAGACATCAATAGCAAAATCTATCGCAAAAGCTTCAAATAGAAACTTTGTAAGAATGTCATTAGGCGGGGTTAGAGATGAAGCTGAGATAAGAGGGCATAGAAGAACATATGTCGGAAGTATGCCCGGTAGGATAATCTCATCGATAAAAAAATCAGGAAGCAAAAACCCAGTTTTTTTATTAGATGAAGTTGACAAACTGGCAAATGACTTTAGAGGAGATCCTGCGAGCGCATTATTAGAAGTATTAGATCCAGAACAGAACTCAACATTTACTGATCATTATTTAGAAGTTGCTTTTGATTTGTCAAAAGTAATGTTCATAACAACAGCTAATACAACTTCCACAATACCTCAAGCGTTATTAGACAGAATGGAAGTCATTAGAATTAGCGGATATACAGAAGAAGAGAAATATGAGATAGCACGTAGACATCTTATGCCAAAACAATTAAAAGATCACGGACTTACTAAAGACAATCTTTCGATTTCAGAGCAAGCTTTAAGAATGGTAATCAGCAATTATACACGTGAGGCTGGTGTTAGAAATCTAGAAAGAAATATCGCTAATTTATGTAGGAAGGCCGCAAAAAAGATTGTTGAAGAAAAAATCAAGAAAGTATCGATTAACGCCAATAATCTCGACAAATATTTAGGACCACCTAGATTTAGATTTGACACTGTTAAAGACGAAGATTTAGTAGGTGTAGTCAATGGTTTAGCTTGGACTGAGGTTGGCGGGGATACATTGAGCATCGAGGCTATTGTGATGAAAGGGAAAGGCAACATTCAGCTAACTGGCCAATTAGGCGATGTAATGAAAGAGTCTGCCATGGCTGGAATAAGTTATATAAGGGCAAATGCTGAAAAGTTTGGAATAGACCCTTATTTCTATAAAGATTATGACATACACATTCATGTACCTGAAGGAGCAATACCAAAAGATGGGCCGTCAGCAGGTGTAACAATGGCAACTGCAGTAATATCAGCGCTTAAAAATGTAAAGGTCAAAAAAGATGTTGCTATGACTGGTGAAATAACTTTAAGAGGGATTGTACTACCGGTTGGCGGAATCAAGGAGAAAGTTCTTGCAGCACACAGAATGGGAATAAAAACGATTATATTGCCTGAAGACAACAAGATAGATCTAGATGAAATACCTGAAAAGGTTAAAAAGAGCATAAAATTTGTATTTGCTAAGAAATTAGATGAAATATTAGAAATAGCTCTACTTAGCTCAGATGGTGTTAAAGATGAAAGTAAATAAATCGGAATTAGAAAAAATAGCTGTAGATAGAGAACATTATCCTAATGATGAATTGCCTGAAATTGCTTTTGTCGGAAGATCTAACGTTGGAAAGTCTTCATTGATCAATGCTTTGTTAAACAGAAAGAATTTAGCTAGAACTAGCAGCAAACCTGGAAAGACAAGAACAATTAATTTTTATTTAGTGAATGATAAAATTCGATTTGTAGATTTGCCAGGATATGGGTATGCTGAAGTTTCATTTTCAGAAAGAAACAAATGGGCTGACATAATTAATGAGTATCTGATCCATAGAGTAAATTTGAGAGCGATAATAATGATAGTAGATATAAGACATGAGCCAACTGACAATGACTTAATGATGTACGAGTTTTTAAATGCTTATGGTTACACAAATATTGTGGTTGCGACAAAAGCAGATAAAATATCAAAAGGCAAATGGCAAAACAATTTAAAAATCATCAGAAACAAATTAAAGCTTAAAGATGAGACTTTGTTAATTCCTGTATCTTCGGTTGACAAGGCAAATATTGAGAAGCTTTGGGAAGTAATAGATGGGTTGATATAACAGAAAAAGACCAGTATCTAGTACTGGTCTTTAGAATTATTCTTTTTCAAACATATCCTTTGTAGCTCCACAAACAGGACAAACCCAATCATCAGGGAGATCTTCAAAAGCTACACCAGGAGCTATTCCTCCATCTGGATCGCCTTCAGCTGGATCATAAACATAACCGCAAGGACCGCAAACCCATCTTTCCATAAAAACTCTCCTTTCATAATATATTGATTGTTTCAAGCTCATTATATCACAGTTTTCATAAAATTAATATTACAATTTGATTATACCAAGATTATATATGTGAAATATGGGTAAAATACTATTGAATATATAAACGGATGTGGTGAGAATGAACTATATTTATAAGAGTGCAGTTTGCAGTGATTTAGAGAATATAAAATACTTTATAGATAGAACCATAAAGACTTTAAATTACGTAATATCTAATAAAGATGTATTGTTTGACATTAAAGTTATTTTAAATGAATTGATTGTAAATGGTGCATTACATGGCAATGAGTGCATGAAGGATAAATGCGTAAATCTTACCATTACGCTAAATGATAATAAATTAACTATAGAAGTTGAAGATGAGGGCAAGGGAATATCCTATGACTTCGACGAATACAATCCATTTGATTTCAAGTCATGGGGAAGAGGATTAATACTTGTGAAAGGTTTGTCAGATGAGTTTAGAGTTGAAAACAACAGAGCTATATCAATAAAAAAACTATGCTAATATAGATACTTATATGCAATTATATGACAATTTTAATTTTTATTTGTCTTTTATGAAGTCCTTTTATTGTAAATTAAACATATCATGTTTTTGCTCCATAAAAATTAAAGCGCATGAGAGATTTTTATGTCAATCAATATCCCAATTGTTAAAAATCTCACAAAAATTCAATTTTTTCAAATGAGAAAATTTTAATTAGAAATAAGATTTTATCTTATAGAAAAATAAACTTGATCTTTGCCTTAATTAAACCTAGATTTGATAAATTTAGGTTTAAATTATTATATATTTATGGTAAACTATTAAGGTTGAGAAAGAATATAATTTTAAAAGTATTTTTAGGAAGGAAATGTAATATATGAAAAGAGAAGACATTAGAAATATTGCTATAATAGCCCATGTTGATCATGGCAAAACTACATTAGTTGATAGTTTATTGAGACAATCAGGAGTATTTAGACAAAATCAAGTAGTAGAGGAAAGGGTCATGGATTCTAATGACATAGAGAGAGAAAGAGGAATCACTATTTTATCTAAAAATACTGCTGTTATTTACAACGGTACTAAAATAAATATTGTGGACACCCCTGGTCATGCTGATTTTGGTGGAGAGGTAGAGAGAGTTCTTAAAATGGTCAATGGGGTAGTATTGCTTGTTGATGCATTTGAGGGACCAATGCCACAGACAAAGTTTGTGCTAAAGAAAGCATTGGAATTAGAATTACCAGTAATCGTGGCAATTAATAAAATTGATAGACAAGACGCAAGACCTGATGAAGTGATAGATGAAATTTTGGATTTGTTTATAGAATTAGGAGCTAACGACAAACAATTGGAAGCGCCATTTGTATTTATCTCTGCTAAGCAGGGCACAGCTACATTAGATGTAAATGATCCAAAAGAAGACATGAAAGATTTGTTTGAGACCATTATTAACTTTATTCCAGCTCCAGAGGGAGAAGAGAATGGGAAAGGACAAGTTTTAATTTCAACAATAGATTATAACGATTATCAAGGGAGAATTGGCATAGGCAAAATTGAGAGAGGAGAACTAAGAGCAAATCAAGATATCTTCGTTGTCAACTATGCTCACCCAGAAAAGAAAGAAAAAGCAAGAATATCTAAATTATATGAATTTCAAGGGTTAAACAAAGTAGAGATAGAAAGTGCAAAATTCGGGAGTATTGTTGCCATCACAGGTCCTTCGGATATAGAAGTTGGTGATACAATATGCGATGTTGAAGAGGTTGAAGCTTTACCCTTTGTAAAAATATCCGAGCCAACTCTTTCAATGACATTTAGTGTCAATGACAGTCCATTCGCTGGAAGAGAGGGACAGTTTGTTACATCGAGACAACTTAGAAACAGATTGTTCAAAGAATTACAAACTGATGTCAGTTTAAGAGTAGAAGAAACAGATAGCACTGATGCTTTTAAAGTTTCAGGTAGAGGGGAATTGCATCTTTCAGTTTTGATTGAGAACATGAGGCGAGAAGGTTATGAGTTTCAAGTTTCAAAACCAGAAGTTCTTTATAGAATGATCAATGGGAAGAAATACGAACCTATTGAAAGAGTTATAATTGATGTTAGCGCTGAGTTCATAGGTATTGTAATTGAAAAATTAGGGCAGCGAAAAGGTGAAATTGTGAGTATATCAGATAATTCATCAGGGTATTCTAGATTAGAATTTTTGATTCCTGCAAGAGGGCTAATAGGATACAGACAAGAATTCTTAAGCGACACTAAAGGCAATGGCATTTTAAATTCTTTATTTGAAGGGTATGAACCTTACAAAGGTGATATTCCAAAAAGAAAAGTTGGATCATTGATTGCATTTGAGACAGGTGAAGCCACTGCATATGGATTGTATCAGGCTCAAGACAGAGGGACACTCTTTATTACACCTGGTACAGAAGTTTATGAAGGCATGGTTGTAGGTTCAAATCCAAAAGGGCTTGACATAGAAGTAAATGTCACAAGAAAGAAACAACAATCAAATATCAGAGCTGCTGGCTCAGACGAAGCATTAAGACTATCTCCAGCTAAATCATTAAGTTTAGAAGAAGCTCTAGAATTTATTGAAAATGATGAACTAATTGAAGTGACACCTAAGAATTTCAGAATTAGAAAGAGAATATTAGATTCTAATTTAAGATATAAATCAAAGAAGTAATTAATATTTGGGGTGTTTAAATGAACGATTTTGCATCAGCTTATTTTCTCATTTTTTCCAATTTGTTTTGGGTCAATTTAATATTAGCGGTGATTTTGGTTTTCTTTGAGAGAAGAAATCCTACATCTACTTGGTTATGGCTGATGGTATTGTTCTTTTTACCTGTTGTAGGTTTTATTTTTTATTTAACTATTGGTCAAGACTTATCTAAGAAAAAGACATTTAAAGTCAAGGCTGATGAAGATGACTGCTTTGATGAAATGGTGAAAGAGCAAGAAGAACTATTTAACTCAAAAAAATTTAGAGAAGAAAATTCCGAATACTTTATTTATGAAGACATTATTAATTTACACTTAAAAGGAGATAAGTCTATATTTACTTATCACAACGATGTAGAATTAATTTTTAATGGAAAGGACAAATTTAAAGAACTATTTGAAAGCATAAAGAAAGCTCAAAACTATATTTACATTGAGTACTATATATTTAAAAGCGACCATATAGGAAGTGAACTACTTGGTATTTTAACCCAAAAAGCAAATGAAGGTGTTGAAGTAAAACTTTTAGTCGACGGTATGGGAGGAAGAAAATTGACTAAGAAATCTCTCGAGCCGTTAAAACAAGCTGGTGGAGAGGTGGCTTTTTTCTTTCCATCGATTATCCCATACATCAATACTAGAGTAAATTATAGAAATCATAGGAAAATATGCATAGTAGATGGGAAAGAGGCTTTTTTGGGAGGATTTAATGTAGGAGATGAGTATCTAGGACTATCTAAGAAATTTGGAAATTGGAGAGATACTCATATTAAGATAAGAGGAGAAGCTATTAGCTTTGTCTTATGGCAATTTTTTGTTGATTGGAGATTTGCAACTAAAAAAGAGCTAAAAGGTTGCCAGACTTATATAGACAATCCAGATAGTAGAAAGACTGGTATTCAAATTGTTAGCAGTGGACCAGACTCAAAATGGCCAGGCATTAAGGATGGCTATTTCAAAATGATATCAAATGCAAAACATAAATTATACATTGAATCGCCATATTTTATACCAGATGATAGCATCTTTGAAGCCATAAAAATTGCAAGTCTCTCTGGAGTAGATGTGCGTGTGATGGTACCTAATAAACCTGACCATCCGTTCGTATATTGGGCAGGAACGAGTTATATGGGAGAATTGCTGGAAGCTGGAGTTAAGTTTTATACTTATCAAAAAGGCTTTTTACATTCTAAAGTAATCATAATGGATGATTTTGTTTCATCCGTTGGAACCGCTAATTTAGATATAAGAAGTTTTAAGTTGAATTTTGAGATCAATGCATTTATTTACGATATGGATATAAATGCAAAACTAACTGGAAGGTTTCTAGATGATATTGAAAATTGCAAAGAAATGACATTAGAAGAGTACAATAACAGATCAAATATAATAAAAATGAAAGAATCCTTTTCAAGATTGCTTTCGCCAATATTGTAAAATATTAAAAGCTCAGCATTTGCTGAGCTTTTAATATTTTATTAAAATTTTTCAGTTGATAATCTGATTATCTCTAGTACAGTTTCAACTGCTTTTTCCATGCTTTGAATTGGAATGTACTCATATTTTCCGTGGAAATTGAATCCACCTGTAAATATATTAGGACATGGCAATCCCATGAAAGATAATCTAGCTCCATCGGTGCCACCTCTAATTGGCTGAATCTTTGGTATTATACCAACATTTTCCATAGCTTCTTTTGCAAGATCCACAATGAACATCTTAGGTTCGATCATTTCTTTCATGTTGTAATAAGAATCTTTCACTTCTAAAGTGATGATATCACCATATTTCTTGTTTAAAAAATCCACGATTTCTTGCAATAATATTTTCTTGTTTTCAAATAATTCTCTAGAATGGTCTCTAATTATATAAGAAATAGTAGTATTTTCAACTGTTCCACTTATATTTGTCAAATGATAGAACCCCTCGTATTTTTCAGTGAATTCTGGTCTCTCATTTACAGGTAGCATAGAATTTAATTCCATGGCTACTAAAGCTGAATTAACCATTTTACCTTTTGCACTACCTGGATGTACGTTTCTACCTTGTATTGTTATTTTAGCGCTAGCTGCGTTGAAGTTTTCGTACTCCAATTCTCCAATAGGTCCGCCGTCAAGCGTGTAAGCAAAGGAAGCTCCAAATTTTTTTACATCGAATAAATCTGCTCCTCTTCCTATTTCTTCATCTGGTGTAAAAGCAATTCTTATTTTACCATGTGGAAGCTCAGGATGAGATAATAAATACTCCATAGCAGTTATTATTTCAGCTATTCCTGCTTTGTCGTCTGCTCCAAGTAGAGTAGTGCCATCTGTGGTTATTAGATCTAGACCTATATTATCTAATAGTTCAGGGAAATCTGAAGGGGACAATACAATACCCGCTTCTTTATTTAGTTCTATATCTTTTCCATCATAATTTTTTACTATTTTAGGATTCACATTTTTCCCTGACATATCTGGGCTAGTATCCATATGAGCAATAAATCCGATAACAGGAAGATCTTTATTAGTATTTGCAGGACATGTGGCCATTACATAACCATTTTCATCGACTTCTACTTCTACTAACCCTATTTCCTTTAATTCATTTGCTATTTGTTTAGCAAATTCTAATTGATTTTTTGTGCTAGGGTAAGTAGGTGAATTTTCATCTGATGTTGTTTCAATTTTTACATAGTTTAAAAAACGTTCTGTTAAATTTTGCAATTTAATCCCTCCCAAAATTATTTTATATCAGTCTATTGTATAAGTATAGCTTTTCTTATATTATATAATAAACTATAAAGAAAACGGAGGGATTATTTATGGAAATAAAGATATTGACAGATTCAGCAAGTGATTTGCCAGAAGAACTAATAAAAGAGTATGATATAGACGTATTACCTATGACGACAATAAAAGATGATAAAGAGTATAAAGATAAAATAGACATATCGCCTAAGGTAATTTACGACGGAATGAGAAACAAAGAAGTATTTAAGACGTCGCAAGTTACACCAGTTGCATTTGAGGAGAAATTTGAATATTATGCAAAGCAAGGCATACCTGTCGTATATGTTGGGTTTTCTTCAGAATTATCTGCAACCTATCAATCGAGCGTAATAGCGCGAGACAATGTTTTGGAAAAATATCCTGATGCTAAAATAGAAGTAATAGATACTTTAGCAGCATCTGGTGGATTTGGACTCATTGTTTTGGAAGCTGCAAAGTTAGCAAAATCAGGAACAGATGTCAGGGCAATTTTAGAAAAAGTAAATCAAGCAAAAAAATCTATTGACCATATATTTACGGTAGATGATATTGAGTATTTGTATAGGGGAGGTAGAGTTTCTAGAACCTCGGCTGTTCTTGGAGGCATGTTAAATATAAAACCAATACTTGAAGTCAAAGATGGAAAACTAATTCCTTTAGAAAAAATAAGAGGGAAGAATAAAGTTTTTACTAGAATGGTGGAACTCATGGGAGAAAGGAGCATAGATAAAGACTTTTCAAACGCAACTATTTGCATAACTCATGGCGATGATTTGGAAGGCGCCCTTAAATTAAAAGAAATGATTGAAGAAACGTACAATGCTAAAAACTTTGTCATAAACATGATAGGTGCAACAATTGGTGCTCACTCTGGACCTGGAACATTAGCATTATTCTATCCTAAGACAAGACTTTAATGATAACAAACTTTAAAGCAATATAAATATTATACAAAATTCAAGCAATTATATAAATTAAAAACATATTGAAATTCTTATGGGATTAATATATAATCTCATTAATACCTAAATTGGTCAGAATATTCTTTCGAGACTCAAAATAGGTAATTCAGTGGTAAAAAAAAACAAAGGGGGAAATTTCATGAAGAGAAAAGGTATAGTATTGCTCTTGGTATTCACAATGGTACTTACATTGTTGGCTGGCTGTACTAGCAAAAATGAGCCGACAACACCAGAAGAACCGACTACAGAAGAACCAACTGGCGAGAAACCAACTAGCCCTACAGGCAAGTTGACTATTGGTAACACTACAGAATTGTCAGGGGACTGGGTTCCATATTGGCAAAACAATGCAGCAGATTATGATATTTACAATTTCATAACAGCTCTATCGACTGTAGACATGACATTTGAAGGCGAATATCTAGTAAATGAAACTGTTGTAGAAAAATACGAAACCACTGTAAACGATGACGGATCAAAGACTTACACTTGGACAATTAAAGATGGACTAATGTATGATGATGGGACTCCAATTACTGCAAAAGACTATGTCGCTACTGTTCTTTTATGGTCATCTTCAGTAATAGGGGAAATGGGAGCAAATAATGACTATGGCTATTATCTAAAAGGATGGAAAGATTATTCTACTGGAGCGACAAAAGAGTTCCCAGGAGTCAACTTAATTGACGACAAGACATTTGCTGTAACGATTGCAGCTGAAAACATCCCTTACTTCTTTGAACTTTACCTTGCAAAAGTCGAACCAACTAAATTATCATTCTGGACAGATGAAACTGTTGAAGTAAAAGATGATGGAAATGGAGCATATTTATCAGAAAACTTCACAAAAGAAAACTTTGAAGAAAGACTTAATGCGGCAAGAAGAGAAGTTCCTAGACCTTCTACTGGACCATATGTATTAAAGAGCTATGACGAAGCTGCAAAAACAGCAGTTTTGGAAGTAAATCCAAACTTCCCTGGCGATTACACTGGTCAAAAGCCATTGATTCAAACTGTTATCTACAAAAAGGTTAATCAGGAAACAGCATTTGACGAATTGTCTACAGGCTCTGTAGATTTACTATCGGGTATGGCAAGTGGAGACGAAATAAATGCAGGACTTGATTTAGTTGAAAAAGGCGGATTTGCATATACTGATTATCCACGTTCAGGCTATGGAAAAATTCAATTCCAATGCGATCATGGTCCAACTCAATTTGTTGAAGTTAGACAAGCAATAGCACACTTAATTGATAGAAACGACTTCGCTAAAGCATTTACTGGTGGATTTGGATCAGTTGTAAATGGCCCTTATGGAGAATCAATGTGGTTCTATCAAGAAACTAAAGCAGAATTGAATCAAAAATTAAATCAATACCCATACAGCCTTGATACAGCAAAAGAACTATTGGACAAAGCAGGATTCAATCTTGATGCAAATGGAAATCCATATGAATCAGGAATCAGATATAAAAAGATGGACGATGGTACTTTAATGCCATTAATAATTGAATGGGCTTCAAGTGAGCAGAATGCAGTATCAGACTTATTAGTAGTAAAATTACAAGAAAATCCAGACTTGGCAGCTGCTGGAATTCAGATAAATCAAACTGTAATGACATTTACTGAATTATTAAACTATCTATACAGAGATGCAACTCAAGGCGCTAAATACGGAGTGCCAACATACCATATGTTCAACTTGGCAACTAACTTCAATCCTGTATACGATCTATCGACAACTTATACAACAGATCCAGATATGTTTGCTCAAGGCTACAATACAAACTTTATTTTGGATGAAGAGTTAGATAAATTATCTAAAGAAATGGTAATAGTTGATCCTGAAGATAGAGAAACATTTAAACAAAAATTTGTCGCTTTTGTTGAAAGATGGAATTATTTGTTGCCAGATGTTCCATTGTATTCAAATATTTACCATGATTTCTACAATGAGAAATTAAAAGATTACAACATAAATTCACTAGTTAAAATCTCAAAAGCTATACTATATTCATATGTAGCTGAATAATTTAATTAACAATTAAATATAGATTAAGAAATAGGGGATATCCCCTATTTCTTAATCTAAAGAATAATTTACTGATGTAAATCTATAAATTCTGTAATACTACGAAAAAATAAAATTTTATTTAAGGCGGGGAAAAAATGGTAAAGTACGTAGGAAAGAGAATTATGTATATGATTTTAGTGTTTTTAATCATGTCTATAGTACTCTTCTTCTTGTATAATTTGATTCCAGGGGATCCAGCTAGAGCTGAATTGGAACCAATTAAAAACAAGATAACACCAGAAGAGTATCAATACAGATATCAATTAGCAAGGCAAAGACTGGGACTAGATGATCCTATGCCTGTTAGATACGCAAAGTGGATGAATGGAGTTCTACATGGAGACTTAGGCATGTCATCTATATATAAGGCTCCTGTCAATCAAGTGATAGTTAATCCAATGAAAATAACGGTTTTTATTAATATATTCTCAATAATAATTACATTGGCTATTACTATACCGCTTGGGATATTCACAGCAGTTAAGAAGAATTCAATTTTCGATAAATCAGTGCAAGTATTGACTATTATTGGGTATAGCATTCCAATTTTTATAATTGCACTATTATTCATATATCTTTTTGCAGTAAAACTAGGGTGGTTCCCAGTTAGTGGACTTAATACTCCAAACTTCTCGGGGACTGCATGGGAAGAGTTTAAAGATACAATGTATCACTTGGCGCTTCCATTGGGAGTAATGACTGTAGGCTCATTAGGAGGACTAACAAGGTATATAAGAGCTGCTATGATAGACTCATTGAGCATGGACTACATAAGAACTGCAAGGGCAAAAGGACTAAAAGAAAGAGTTGTTATATTTTCTCATGCTTGGAGGAATGCATTACTTCCTATCATAACATTGCTTATTAGCTGGCTTATGAGTGTATTTGCTGGATCACTAGTAGTTGAAAGGATGTTTAACCTTAAAGGTATGGGAGACTTTTACATCTCAGCGTTGGTTAATCAAGACTACAATGTCGCACTGGCTATCCAATTATTTTATATAATTCTTGCTCTGCTTGGCAACTTACTGTCAGATTTAAGCTATGGTATAGTTGATCCAAGAGTTAGAGTAAATAAATAAGGAGGAGAACTATGTCAAAAGAAAAAGATCAAAAGAAGAAAAGATCTCCTCTCCTTAAGATGCTATTTGGCGGGAAAGGTGATTTATCAATATATGAAGAAGAACTAGTGCAAAGTCCTTTGAGAACTATCATATCAAATTTTAGAGACAATAAAGTTGCCATGACAGGTTTTATTGGTTTCATTATAATACTTTTAATAGTCATTATTGGACCATTTATATACCCTATCGACACATCTTTTTCTGAAGTTTCTCAAATAAACGTAGCGCCCGGACTTGATATGATGGATGTACCTAAACAACTTCAGGGGAACATTAAACAAATTTCTATTGGACCTACTTTTTCGGTTGGTATTTCAAATGATGGAGAAGTCTTCATCTGGGGTAAAACAAGGATATCATCAGCTTTAGATGTCGCAAATATTCCGGAAGACATGGGGAAAATAGTTCAAGTTTCTGCTGGGTTTGACCACATTATCTTTTTAAATGAAGATGGGAAGCTATTCTTCTCTGGGAACAATAGGCAAAGGCAATGTAGCCCTCCTTATGAAGTCGAAAACTTAACAAATATAAAACAAATTGAAGCAGGTTATCAATCTTCAATAGTAGTCACTGAAGATGGATATGTGTATTATTTTGGGAATTCAATGAACAATGATTATAACGAGATGAATCCATATCAAGGCCAAATCGATAAAGTAGTTACAACTGCTGATGGAGTTATTGGATTAACTAAATCAGGAGAAGTCGTATACCTAGGAAATCAGCAAAATGCATATACTAGATTTCCTGAGAACATGGGGAAAATTGTAGACATAGGGACAACTGCAAGTACAGTAGCTGCTGTTAACGAAGATGGCAAAGTCTTTGTATGGGGCAATATCTCAACTAAAGGAGAAGGAAAACCTCCTGTATTGGAAGAAAAAATTATTTCTATTCAAGGTGGGAGATACCATTATACAGCTTTAACCGAGAATGGAAAGATTGTATCGTGGGGAGCTAATAATTACAAACAATCCGAAGTTCCATCAGAGCTAAAAGATGTCAAGATAGTAAATTATTATACTGACTATTATCAAAACTATGCAATTGATGAAAATGGAAATCTTCATACTTGGGGTTTGAAAGGATATGTATTTGGAACAGATGAATTAGGAAGGGATATTCTCTCCAGGTTGATTAATGGTGGAAGAATGTCCGTGTTTATTGGTGCGGTAGCAGTAGTTATTTCCACAATTATAGGGATCATCGTAGGTAGTATTTCAGGATTTGTCGGGGGTAAGGTTGACACAGTTTTACAGAGAATATCTGAAATGGTTGCATCATTGCCATTCTTGCCATTTGCAATGATATTATCTTCGCTCATTGGGAATGCGCTTACTTCAAATCAGAGAATATTTATGATAATGGTAATTTTAGGGCTATTATCTTGGCCGGGATTACAAAGACTCGTTAGAGCCCAAATATTGTCAATTAGAGAACAAGAATATGTAACTGCTGCTAAATCAGTTGGTATAAAACAATCAAGTATTATTTTCAAACATATATTACCAAATGTCGTTTCTGTAATTATTGTATCTGCTACTTTAGACTTTGCGACAAGTATGCTTACAGAAGCAACATTATCCTACCTTGGATTCGGGGTACAGCCTCCTCAGCCAACATGGGGGAATATGCTATATGGTGCTAACAATAGTATAGTTATTCAAAATTACTGGTGGAGATGGGTATTTGCTTCCATTATATTAGGTGTATGCGTAATTTGCATCAACTTAATTGGTGATGGTTTAAGAGATGCGATTGACCCTAAATCTCAAGAACGTTAGGGGGAAGAATAGATGGCACTATTAGAAATTAAGGATCTTCACACATTTTTCAAAACAAAAAGAGGCATAGTAAAAGCTGTAAATGGTGTAACTTATTCAGTTGACCAAGGTAAAACTTTGGGGCTTGTTGGCGAGTCCGGAAGTGGAAAAAGCGTATCTGCAATGAGCATTATCAAGTTGTTAGATGGCAATGGCTATATAGAAAGTGGAGAAATTCTATTCGACGGGAAAAATTTAGTTGAAGTTCCAATTAGAGAGATGACTCATATTAGAGGGAATGATGTTTCAGTTATTTTCCAAGAGCCAATGACATCATTAAACCCTGTATTTACCATAGAAAGACAAGTAGCAGAACCTTTCATGATTCACCAAAAAATGAATAAAAAGGAAGCTAACAAAGAAGTAGTTAACATGCTTTCTTTAGTAAAAATACCCAACCCTGAATCAGTAGCAAAACAATATCCTCATCAATTGTCAGGCGGTATGAGACAAAGAGTAATGATAGCGATGGCATTAGCTTGCATGCCAAAATTGTTAATTGCAGATGAACCTACCACAGCTCTCGATGTAACAATACAAGCGCAGATATTGAAACTAATGAATGAACTTAAGTCAAAAATAGGCACATCGATTTTATTTATTACCCATGACTTGGGAGTAATAAATCAAATGGCTGATGATGTGGCTGTAATGTATTGCGGCCAAGTTGTAGAAAAAGCTCCAAGAAGAACAATTTTTGCGGATATAAGTAAATACATGCATCCTTATACTGAAGGATTGATGTATTCTATACCAAGATTGGATACAGAAAAAGGTAAAAGGCTAGAAGCTATTCCCGGTTCGGTGCCACATCCATTGGACTTACCAAAAGGATGCAAGTTTGCACCGAGATGTAAATATGCTACTGATAAATGCAACAATGAAGAACCCGAACTTCACACAATAGAAAATGATCATCAAATAAGATGCTTTTATCCACAGAAAGGGGTGAGAGCAAATGCCTAAAATAAAAGATGGTAAAAAAGTATTAATCAGAGTGGAAAATTTAAAGCAGTATTTCCCTGTTAAAAAAGGATCTATCTTTAACCCAGAGCATTTGTTTGTTAGAGCCAATGATGATGTAACTTTGGATATTTATGAAGGAGAAACTTTTGGACTAGTTGGAGAGAGCGGTTGTGGAAAGTCCACACTAGGAAGAACTTTACTCCAATTGTATGAACAAACAGACGGAAGGACATTATATTATGGAAGAAGCATTGATGATATAACACCCAAATATGTTTTGGAAGTTTATAAGAATTTAGATAAAGAAGTTAAAGAACTCCATCAGCTTAGACACAGAGAGAACGAAGACAAAGAAAACTATGAAAAACTAACCGATGGAAATGAAAAGTACAAAGCTCTTGAAAAATATCGAGAATCAGAGAAAAAAGCGAGAAACAAATATCTGGATATTGTTGAACTCGTTGGAGGCTTTTTAGTAGCTGATGATTTTACTGAGATTTCAAAAGTGTTAACAAGCCAATATGAAGTAAAAATACAAGCTAAAGAAATTAGGGATGAAATAAGAAAATTACAAATTGAATCGACCGAACTAAAAAATAAGGGCAAGTCAAGTGATAGTCAGAACAGTAAAATAGAAGAATTAAGAAAAGAGCTTGAAAAGAAAGAAAAGGCTATTGCTGATTTTGAATTAGAAGTCGAAAAATTAAAAGATAAATATAATAGTCACCCTGATTTTGAAAAATACGAGAGCAAAAAAGACGATGGGATTAATTTAGCCAAATTGGAAGAAGAGGAAATGAGAAGACTAAGAAAGGACTTGCAACTCATATTCCAAGATCCTTATTCTTCTCTAAATCCTAGATTAACTGTGGGGCAAATTATTTCAGAGGGCTTGTATGCGCACAATATGTTCCCTAAAAATAGCGAGGAAACTCAGAAATACATTTTGTCAACCATGGAAAAATGTGGGCTAGCACCTTATTTTGTCCATAGATATCCTCATCAATTCTCAGGTGGACAAAGACAGAGAATTGGGATTGCTAGATCAGTTGCATTGGATCCTAAGTTTATAGTATGCGATGAGGCTGTGTCTGCACTAGATGTATCCATACAATCGCAAATAATAAATCTTTTAATTGATTTGAAAGAGCAAGAGAACCTAACTTATATGTTTATTAGCCATGATTTAAGTGTTATTAGGTATATCAGCGATAGAGTTGGGGTAATGTATTTGGGGAATATTGTAGAATTAGCTGATACTGAAGAAATATTTGAAAACATGATGCATCCTTATACTCAGGCATTACTGTCAGCCATACCAACTACTGACCCTGAAGGAACTAAAATAGAAGTGCTTGAAGGCGATATACCAAGCCCTATTAAGCCACCTACTGGATGTAAGTTCCACACTAGATGCAAGTATGCAACAGAAATATGCTCGCAAGTACAGCCACAATTTGAAGAAGCTAGACCTGGGCATTTTGTTGCCTGCCATCACAAGCTGAATGAGCAAAATAAAGAAATGATGTGATTAAAGTGTTTTTCCAAAGCAAAATAGATCGTGCTTTTAAATGGTTAAATGAAAAAAACAATAAGGATGAAAGCTCTGAAGAGAATGAAGACATTGAATTAGAAAAAATGGATATCTTAGCTATCATCATATCTGCAATTATTGTTTTTTTACCCATTTTCATAGTATTAGGCTTAATCATATTCTTTGTATTAAAGTTATAAATATCGGCACTTATGTGCCGATATTTATATTTGACAATAATTATTATTAGCATTATAATAGCCCAAAGTACAATCAAAAAATTCAAAGGAGTGATTAATATGAGCAATACTGCTGCGTTTTTTGATATTGATGGAACTATTTTTAGAAAGTCTTTAATGATAGAGCACTTTAGAAAATTAATTGCTTTTGAGATTATAAGCCCTGAAATTTGGTATACCAAGATAGAAAAGGCATATTTAGACTGGGAGAAAAGATATGGCGATTTTGAGGAGTATTTAGAAATACTTGCTGATGTATATGTTGAAGAATTAAAAGGGATAAGAAAAGACTATATGGAATTTATTGCAAAGCATGTAATAGAATTGAATTGGGACATGGTTTATAAATATTCTAGGAGACAAATAGAATGGCATAAAGAAAATGGGCATGACATATTTTTTATCTCCGGAAGTCCGGACTTTTTAGTTTCTGAAATGGCAAAAAAATATGGAGCTACAGAATATAGAGGCTCTGTGTATCTAGTCGATGAAAACAATTGTTTCACTGGCGAACTAATCAAGATGTGGGATTCTGAAAGCAAGGAAAAAGCACTAAATGAGATAATTGACAAATATGATGTGAATTTAACACAGAGCTTTGCTTATGGCGATACTTCTGGCGACTTTTCAATGTTGAAATTAGTTGGCAATCCGATAGCAATAAATCCAAACCTTGAATTACTAAATATGATAAAAAATGACGACTCCTTGTCAAAGAAAATTCAAATAATAGTAGAAAGGAAAAATGTAATATATAAACTAAATTCGGATGTTGAACTCATTTAGCGCTATTTATTTTATTCAATTCATCGATGAATTCAGATTGTTTTACAAATGTTGAGTCTAAGACATTGTAACATGTGAGTGTAAGTTCTTCTTTTGCTCTAGTCATGCCCACATAGAACAATCTGCGTTCCTCTTCAAAGTCGAATATATTTCCTCCATTTTTTAAATCCAAACTAGAAGAACTAGGAAACTGGCCATTAATTAGATCGATCATTATTACTTTATCGAATTCTAAGCCTTTAGCTCCATGAATTGTGGATAGCAATAAATTGCTTTTTTCCTTAGAGGAATCTTTTATGATTTTTTCTAGGTTTGTCAATTTGGAGCGAAACTCATCAACTGATTTTACATCTTCTGCTATTAATTTCAAATAAAAAATCATTTGCATAATTGTTTCGTACGTGTAGCCAAGCCTATTGGAATTTTCTTTTATGTAGTCATGGTAATTTAGGTTAAAGACTATATAGTCAATTGCGTCTTTTATGTTTAAATTGCTTATTTTCTTAAAATCAAGCTCTAATTCTCTAATTCTGGTTTTGTAAAATTCACTTAAACCAGGATAAGATAACAAATTAGAAAACACACTTCTACTACTTGGGTGTGTATAAGCCCAAGCAACCATTTTTTTTGAAATATATCCCTTCTTTTTGTAATAAATCTTTGAATACAATTGCACATCTGTTGGTTTACGAGAAAATTCTATAAAGTTAAATATGTCTTTTAGCAACCAGTGATTAAAAAACTTCAATTTAAAATCCCTCATGTAGAATTTGTAATTTTTTTTAGTCAAAAAGTAGATTAATCCAATTGAAGATAAATTATTTCTGTAAAGGACTGCCATTGATTTATCTAAATTATTATTTATTTCATCAATAATAAACCCATATTGATCTAAGATAGATTTAAATTTTAATATTTTTACAGGTGATTTATAAGGATTTCTTGTAAAAATATCTTTATCATATCTATTTATATTATTTGATATGAATGAATAACTTGCATTTACTATATTTTTTGACGAACGATAATTCTCTTTCAGGTAGTAAACTTTTCCATTTGGGTACATTTTATTAAATTCTAGCAATTGCTTCGGATAAGCGCCTCGAAAACCATATATTGATTGATCATCATCCGCTACAATAAATATATTGTTAGATGGACTTGAAATTAGGTTGATGATTTTAAACTGAATAATTGAAGTGTCTTGTCCTTCATCGACTTGTATAAAGTCATATTTATTTTTATAATAATTTAAGATTTTCTTGTCATTGGATAGGATTTCATACGCCATTGATAACATATCGTCAAAATCAATATAATTATTGTCTTTCTTGTACTTTTCGTATAAATAAAATATATCAATGAAATTTTCTACATCAATTTTTTTGTTTTTTATAAATTCTTCAGGCGTAATACACATATTTTTAATATATCCTGCATATGAAAAGAAATTTTCAAGTTTTTCTTCTGTTATCATATTTTTATTTATATTTAGATATATACTTGATATTAAAGTATATTTATTTATTTTTGTAGCCTCATTTTCTATTAAGAAGTAATTTTTATTAGCTTTCTTTGAATAAGCTCGAATGACTTCATAACAAAAAGCATGAATGGTCATAAAAGGTGGAACCATTGAATCTTCATGAAATAATTGCTGATATCTCATTTTCATATCAAGAGCAGATGCTTTGCTGAATGTGATTGATAGTATTTTATTAGGGCGAATTTTATTTATGTTAACTAAATTATATATACGATGAATTAAAACTGTAGTCTTTCCTGAACCTGGCACTGCTAAGATCAGAGCTGGACCATATAAATGGGAGACTGCAGACTTTTGTTCTTCACTTAATTGCATTTTATCCTCCTTATCAGGTAATATTATATCTCTGTTTTTAATTATACTCTTTATTCATTTGTAATAATATACTATAATAATAGTAAGTCAAGAGGTGAAAGATGAAAAAATTATTTCATAGATTTGATGACTATTTTATAGACATATTCAATAAGAGAATTAAAAATGGTTGGCTTGACAGAATAATGTATTTTATAACAAATTTTGGTGGAGCAATATTTAATACGATTATATCATGCATATTGATATTGTTCGGAAGTGGGAAGATAAGGTATTTGGGAATTGAACTACTTGTGGCGCTTATGTTCAGTCAATTTTTTGTACAAATTTTAAAAAGAACACTTGGCAGGCAGAGACCGTATAAAGTATTAAATGATTTAAATACTTTCGGAATAGAAATGAAAGATTATTCATTCCCGTCAGGGCATACTACGGCTAGTTTTTGTGTGGCCGTAGTTATTTCAATAAACTATCCACAGATGTTGCCTTTTACCGTATTGTTTGCCGTTTTGATTGGCATAAGCAGAATTTATCTGGGAGTTCATTTCCCATCAGATGTATTAGCGGGTGTCATTTTGGGAATAACCTCTGCATTTATAGTTCACTATTATTTCCAATGGGCAGTGCATATGTTAAATAACTTATTTACAGTATTCAAATTATAAAATTGAGGGGGATTATTATGAACATGATGAATTTTTTAAAGACTCGAAAATCAACAAGAGAATTTAAAGATAAACCGCTTACAGAAAGCGATTATAAGAAAATTGAAGATATTATAGCGGATATTAATTTTAAGGCGCAACAACATTTAATTAAGATGAAATTATATGAGTATGGTAAAAATATTTATAAAAATTTAAAAGGCGTAGCTGGCTATTCAGGAGTTATGATAGAAAGCCCTCATTATATAGCGCTAGAAAATGAAACAAGCAAGCGAGAATCTGTGATATACAGCGGGTATTTCATGGAAAAAGTCATAACAGAATTAAATAATTTAGGGATTGGAACTTGTTGGATCAGTTTAAGCAATGTAGATTCTGAATTAAAAGAACAAGTTTTTGGCGAAGACTCAAGCAAGGTTAATTACTTATTAGCAATAGGGTACCCAAAACCTAAGAGCCCATTTGCACAAGAACCTTTTAGTGAAAGAATTGGCGTAGAAGAAATGGTTTATATAAATAACCTTGATAAAAATGCAAGTATTAGTGAACTCGAAAATCGAGGATTAGGAGACTTGTTTTTCTATGTTAGATTTGCACCATCTACTTTAAACAAACAACCATGGAGATTTATACTGCATGATGACTACGTTGAATTATTATTGGTTGACGATGGCGATATTAACTATATTGATGCAGGGATCATCATGTATTATTTCGAAGAATTAGCTAAAATCCAAGGGATAAACAACAAGTGGGAGCTAGTGTTAGAAAAAACTGAGCATAAAAACGAAAAATATATTCTAATAGGGAGATATAAGATATAATTAAATATCTCAATTTATATTTATAAAGGAATGGAAAATGGAAGTTAAAGCAAAAAATTATTTTTTATTAGCAGAAAATTCATATCTAGATGGCGATAAAGAGAAAGCTATTGCTTTCTACAACAAAGCATTAGAATTTATTTCAGATGATAGTGAAAAAGCTATTGCATTCTTTAATATAGGTGCCATATACAATGAAATGGGATTGATATCTGAATCAATATTAGCTTTGGAAAAAGCTATAAGCATCAATCCATATTATACAGATGCACTCAAGTATTTAGGTATTATATATGAGGAAATAGGAGATTATAAAAAAGCACTGGATAATTATGAAAAAGTGCTTTTTTATAATAAATCTGATGTAGACGCTATGTATAATCATGCAAGATTGTTGGATTTACTTGGAGATGAGGAGCTAGCACTAAGTGAATATCTTAAAATATTGGAGTTAGAACAAGACAATGTATATGTTTTGAATAATATTGGTTCTATTTATGAAGGACGAAAAGATTATGAGAAGAGTCTTTATTACCTCAATAGAAGTTTAGAAGCTTCTAATGAGTATTATTTATCACATTTCAATATAGCAGTGGTATATAAAGAAATGAATGAAATTGATTTAGCAATTGAACATTATATGACTGCAAAACGACTAAATCCTAACTATGATAAAACGTATTTAAACTTGTCAGAGATTTACATTGAAGCAAGAAAATACGAAGATGCAATCGCCATACTTTCTGAAGGGATCATATTCAACCCAAATGCTTCAGATTTGTATTATAACAGAGCATGCTGTCATGCTATATCAAAAGAATATGAGAAAGCAATTAGCGATTTATATGTAGCAATTGAGATGGATAAAGGCTTATATTATTGGATAATATCTGACAGCGATTTTGAATTGATGAGAAAAACTGATATTTACAAGAAATTTATTAGTGAAATAAACAGTACAAAGAAAGGATATTAAGATGATTATAATTAAGACACAAGAAGAAATCTTGAAGATGAAAAAAGCAGGTGAAATTTTAGCGGATGTCCATAGGAAACTAGCTACAATGATTAAACCAGGAATCTCTACTTTGGAATTAGACCGTTTTGTAGATGAATATTTACTAAGCATAGGAGCATATCCAGAACAAAAAGGATATAGAGGGTTTCCTTATGCTATATGCGCATCGGTGAACGATGAGATTTGCCATGGATTTCCAAGGAAAGAACCATTAAAAGAGGGAGATATTGTTACTATAGATATGGTTGTGAATTACGAAGGATATTTAGCTGATTCCGCATGGTCCTATCCTGTTGGAGAAATATCAGAGAATGCCAAAAATCTTTTAGAAGTCACTAAAAAAGCATTGTATTTAGGAATTGAACAAGCTATTGTTGGCAATAGATTAGGAGATATCGGATATGCGATTCAAAGTTTTGTTGAATCAAACGGATACTCAGTTGTAAGAGACTTTGTGGGTCATGGAATTGGGAAAGAGATGCATGAAGACCCTCAAGTACCCCATTATGGAAAGCCAAATAGAGGAATTAGATTGACAGAAGGAATGGTAATAACGATTGAGCCGATGGTAAATGAGGGTGTATATTCGATGAAAATAGATGACAATGAATGGACAGCTAGAACTCTTGATGGCAAATTGTCGGCTCAATACGAACATACTATTGCAATTACTAAAGATGGACCGATGATTTTAACAAATCAAGATTTATAAAATTTAAGCTCCAGGAATTATTCAATAGCCAGGAGCTTAAACTTTCATATCAACCGCTATGGAGGGAAGAATGGCAAAAGATATAAATTTAACTGAAGGAAATATCATCAAAACTCTTACAAAATTAGCAATTCCAATAATGGGAACTTCATTTATACAGATGGCGTATAATCTAACCGATGTTATGTGGCTAGGGAGACTCAGCACTAAAGCAGTTGCTGCAGCAGGCACTGCAGGTTTTTTTATGTGGCTTGCCAATTCACTAGTTTTAATCACGCAAGTTGGATTAGGAGTAAATGTAGCTCAAAATATTGGAAAAGGCGATATAAAAAAGGCAAAAGATTACACAAATACTGGATTTCAAACCGGTATCATCATAGCGGTGATATATGCTGCTATTTTAGTGATATTTAATAAAGAACTTATTTCATTCTTTAATTTAAAAGAACTAGATGTAATACATATGAGTGAATCATATTTAAGGATAATTGGTTCGGGCATAATTTTCCACTTATTAAATCCAATATTTTCAGTATCTCTTAATAGTTCTGGAAATAGCGTCACTCCATTTAGAACTAATGCTATTGGTCTTTTATTTAACATTATAATAGATCCAGCGCTAATCTTCGGATTGGGTCCATTTCCTAAGATGGGAATTCAAGGAGCTGCGATAGCGACAATACTATCTCAGCTTATTGTCACAATAGGCTTTGTCATAGCAGGCAAGAGAAATGACCTTATTTATTCACATGTAAAGGTATTTAAAAAACTTGATATTACAAAATCAATAACTATAATTAAGCTTGGTTTGCCACCAGCAGTCCAAAATACAGTTCATGCTTTTGTAAGCATGATAATTACAAGAATTATAGCAAAATTTGGCGCTTTGCCAATTGCAGTAATGACAGTTGGGTCACAGATTGAGTCGTTATCATGGACAACATCAGACGGATTTTCTGCTGCGCTGTCAGCATTTGTTGGACAAAACTTTGGGGCTAAGAAGTATAATAGAGTAAAGGAAGGATATCATAAAGGAATTAAAGTTCTAACGGGATTTGGTTTGGCTGTTTCTTTATTATTTATATTATTTCCTGAGCCGATTTTTAGCATTTTTACTCCTGAGGATCCATTGGCAATAAAAGCAGGTGGTGCCTATTTGAGAATTTTAGGATTGTCTCAAGCATTCATGAGTCTTGAAATTGGTACAGCTGGGTCTTTTAATGGTTTAGGAAAGACTTTGCCTCCGACAGTTGTTGGGACAACATTAAATATTCTAAGAATCCCAGCTGCAATCATTTTATCAGGCACATCGTTAGGAGTTGAAGGGGTTTGGTGGACAATAAGCATGTCAAGTGTTTTAAAGGGTATTATTTTATATATAATGATTACAATGGAATTTAGAAAAGACATATATTATACTACTCTGCGCTGAGCCACAACATCTGCGCCAGTACCTAATATATTTTTAATTATGACTGTACCTTTTTCTATAGGGGCTTGGACTTTTGTGTTTTCTATCGTTTGAATTACATCAGCAATTAGATTGCAAGGGATTTCAGTAGTAGTCCTAACAGGGATTTTTGACATTTTTCCATTAGTCAATATTGCCCTTGCGGTCACAATTTTTGATTCTTCGCTGGAATTTAATTTTGCATAGGAAAGACCTTTTGAACATTTATAACCATTGTATGTTATGCGGTTGCCGTCTTTAATAATTTCAATACTGCAATTATTTTTACAACCATTGCAATTGAATAAATCATTCATAATAAACACCTCGATTATAATTATAGCATAACCATAGTCTTATTCAATAATATCAATTAGGGGGAAAGAGATGCTAAAAAATAGTGATATACTCATCAGGCTTATTTTGGCAGCCTTTATTGGAGGACTTATTGGTATAGAGAGGGAAGCTAGCAATAGACCAGCTGGATTTAGAACTCACATATTGGTAAGCGTAGGTTCTACTTTGATGATGCTAGTTTCGACTAATGGGGCTACTAATGGTGGAGATTCGACAAGGATAGCAGCTCAAGTTGTTAGTGGGATTGGCTTTTTAGGTGCAGGTACAATCCTTAGAAATGGCAATACAATTAAGGGACTAACAACTGCAGCAAGTTTATGGGTGTGTGCAGGAATAGGGTTGGCAATAGGTCAAGGCTTTTACTTTGCAGGCATAATAACAACACTAATTGCTTTTTTGTCTTTAATGTATTTGGGGAAATTGGAGAAAACAATATTATCAGATGTATATAATCAACTCACAATTGTAGGTAGAGAAAGAAATGGCTTGATTGGAGATATTGGGACTATACTGGGGAGAAACAATATAACGATTAAAAATATAGATATAAGAGAGATTAAAAAATTGGAATCAGGTGATAGTATAATAGAAATAAATCTATCTATAAAAAGACCTGTCGGATCAGACGACTATGAGTTCATACAGATGCTGAGTTTAATAGAAGGTATTGATTCTGTGGAAATAGATGGCATAAAATAAACGCTAAAAATTGACAAGAGAATAATTTGATATGGAGGTAATAGTTTTGCATCAATATAAAGGAAAGTTAATTATTCATACAGGCTCTATGTTTTCAGGGAAGACATCGTCATTGGAAAAAGATATTAAGAGATTTAATATTGCAGGGTACAAAACAATTGCATTTAAGCCGGCAGTTGATACTAGATTTAAGAGCTCCGATATTATATCTCATGATGAGATGAGCATTGAAGCAATTTTAGTTGAGAATATAGAGAGCATAAAAAAATATTGCGAGATAAGTAACCCTGAAGTTATAGCAATAGATGAAATCCAGTTTTTAGACGGGGATATAAAAGATATAATAAATACAATAACCGAATTTTTGTCCAGAGACATAACAGTTATCGTAGCAGGACTTGATGTTGACTTTGAGGGCAGACCTTTTGAAATAGTCAAGGAATTGATGCCACTCGCAGATTATTTGACAAAACATCATGCTGTTTGCGTGAAATGTGGTAGCGATGCATGGATTAGCCATAGAAAGACCAAGGATAAAGAGAGAGTTGTCATAGGAGCATCAAGAGAATATGAACCACTGTGCAGGAGCTGTTACTTAAAAGAGAAAAATGAAGAAGATGCTATCATAAATAAAAATCAAGTTTCATTATTTAAAAAGGGTTGATAAATCAACCCTTTTTAAAAACTCAATCCTTCTTTATGCAATCCAATGCTGAGAACTATTCCAACACACACTAGATTTATTAGTTGAAAAGTGCCTCCATAACTCATAAATGGAAGTGGAATGCCTGTTATTGGCATAAGTCCAATAGTCATACCTATATTTTGAAATATATGAAAAAACATCAATGATGCTATTCCTGTCACTACTAATGAGGCAAAAGTATCGGATGTATTTCGAGCTATTTTTATCATTCTCATCAATAGTATAAAATAGAGCACTAATAATATTGCTCCTCCGATAAAACCAAGCTCTTCCACCAGTACAGCAAAAATAAAATCAGTTTGTTTTTCAGGCAGATAGTTTAATTGAGTCTGAGTGCCATTGAATAAGCCTCTGCCAAATATTTTTCCACTGCCTATGGCAATTTTGCTTTGAAGTGCTTGATAACCAGTATTGGAAGCATCTCTTCCAGGATTCATGAAGTTTAAAATTCTTTCTTTTTGGTAATAGTCCATTTGCAACCAAACAATAGGTAGACTCAATATCCCTGCACCTAATGCTGCTAAGTAGTATTTAATCCTTAGACCAGCTACGAACAACATCACAGCAGTAAAGAAAACAAATACAATAGCTGTGCCTAAATCAGGCTGTTGTAAAATAAGAGCAATTGGTATTATCGCAAAAACAAGGATTTTTGCTAGTACTTTTGGAGAATTTATCTCCTCTTTATTTTTGTCAATTATTCTAGCTAAAAAGATTATAACTCCTAATTTCGCAAATTCTGCAGGTTGAAATCCAAATGACCCGATATAAAGCCAAGATCTCGAACCCCATTGCTCGTCGCCTACCCCTACAATTAAAACTGCAGCTAATAAACCAATTGACAAAACATAAATCGGGATATATAGTTTTTCTAACAGCTCATAGTCAAAGAATACAAGAACTAATATCGCAATCAACCCGATAATTGTCGAAGCAATTTGAGTTTTTACATATCTAGTGCTGTCTAAACTCAAAGTAGCTGAATATATAATAACTATGCCATAGATACACAATAGAATAGTTGTAATTAACAACAAGAAGTCAAATTTCTTAAATGATTTTTTGTTTAAATTTATAAGCATCAAATCTACCCCTTTTCCATTGATATTATAACACATTTAATTTATATCTGATAGTATGATTTAAGGGTACAAAATTTCTAATAGGTGATAATATGAAGGTTGAATTAATAATCGAAAAATCATTAGAAATCGGTTTAGACTTAATTGGCTTTACTGATGCATCAATTTTAAATAGAATAGAAGAAAAAATTAGTAACAGATTTGAAGAAAATTTAGCAACAGAATTTGAGAATAGCGACATATCAAAGAGAGTAAACCCTAGAGAAATAATGAAAAGCGCTAATAGTATAATAGTGGTAGGATTGCCTTACTTTTATGAAAGTTATAACAATAATAATAGACTCTATGGGAAATTAGCTAGGTCATCTTGGGGGATAGACTATCATATAGTAATTAAAAATTATTTAAATAAACTAGCAGATAAATTATTACAATATGAAAAATTTGAATACTCTATTCTGGCCGACACTTCACCTTTAGTAGATAGAGAAATTGCCTATAAAGCTGGGATAGGATACTATGGGAAAAATACAAGTATAATAAACGACAAATATGGATCTTTTATTTTCATTGGATACTTACTTACAGATTTACGCCTTGATAAATACAGTGTTCCAATAGAATCACAATGCGGGGAATGCGATATTTGTTTGAGAAGCTGCCCTGGTAAAGCTATAGAAGAGCCTTACAAACTCAATCCTAAAAAATGTATTTCGTATCTCACTCAAACAAAACATTATTTAAACGAAGAAGAAAGCAAAAAAATGGGTATAAACATTTATGGATGCGATATATGCCAAATTGTCTGCCCTAAAAATGAAAATATAAAAGAGTCCCATTTTGACGAATTTAAACCATATAAAACGAATGGAATTGTTGATATTAAAGAGATTATATGCATGAGTAAGAGAGAGTTTGAAAATAAATATGGGGATATGTCAGGCGCTTGGAGAGGCAAAAATGTTTTAACGAGAAATGCAATTATTGCATTAGAAAATATAGGATATATTGACAATGAGATAAAAAAAGCTCTAGAGAATAATAGCTCTGAATTTTTGAAGCCATACATTGTTAGGTATTTATCTAAATTTTGATTAAAATAGATTATTAATATGGTATAATTCTATTGTAAATTATAAATATTGGAGGGATATAAGTGTCAAATGTACATGAGTTGAACTTTTTAAAAGAAAAAATTCAAGAATTAAAGGATCAAGGAGTATATAGAAAACTACCTGTTTTAGATTCCCCTACGGGTCCTGAGGTCATTTTAAATGGAAAGAAAGTCATTAATCTATCCTCTAATAACTACCTTGGGTTTGCAAATCATGAAAGGCTTAGAAAGGCAGCAATAAAAGCTGTAGAAGAGTACGGAGCTGGTTCTGGAGCTGTAAGAACTATAATTGGAAATATGAAGATACATGAGGATCTAGAAAAAATTCTCTCTGAATTCAAGAGAGAAGAGGCAGTATTTGTTTATCAATCTGGTTTTAATTGCAATGCAGGAACAATACAAGCTATTACTGAAGAGGGAGATATAATAATTTCAGATGAGTTGAACCATGCTTCAATTATTGATGGTTCTAGATTATCTAAAGCTGATAGAGCAATTTACAAGCATTCTGATATGGATAGCTTAGAAAAAGTACTAAAAGAGAGCAGAAAAAAATACAAAAATATTCTTGTCATAACCGATGGAGTATTTAGCATGGATGGAGATATAGCTAAATTACCAGAAATAGTAGAATTAGCTGAAAGATATGATGCAATGACTTATGTTGACGATGCGCATGGTTCAGGTGTACTAGGAGAGAGTGGAAGAGGCACAGTAGATCATTTTAAACTACACAATAGAGTTGATTTCTCAATTGGAACTTTATCCAAAGCAATAGGCTCTGTTGGAGGATATGTAGCAGGTTCTCAGACCATGTATGAATGGTTGAGCCATAGAGCAAGACCAGCACTTTTTTCAACTTCCTTGCCTCCTGCAGCTGTTGGCGCATCAATTGAAGCGATTAAAATGTTAATGGAATCAACTGAATATACAGACAAACTTTGGGATAATGCAAGATATTTCAAGGCGAAAATGAGCCAATCTGGATTTGACATAGGAAATAGTGAAACACCAATTACACCTGTTATTATTGGTGAAGAAGGAAAAACTATGGAATTTTCCAGAAAGTTGCTTGAAAACGGTGTATTTGTTTCTGGAATAGTATTCCCAACTGTTCCAAAGAATACAGGCAGAGTAAGATGCATGGTTACAGCAGCTCATTCAAAAGAACAACTCGATATAGCAGTTGAGGTATTTAATAAAGTTGGCCGAGAAATGGGTCTTATATAATATGAATTAAGGGAAGACTAGTCTTCCCTTAATTTTAAATTTAGGTGATATTATGATTGTTGGGTGCTGTGAAATAGAATTGTATATATATGAATCATATTCATTAAAAAACAAGAGAATGGTAATAAAAAGCATAATAGAAAGAATGAAACGTAGATATAATATTTCTATATCTGAGGTTGGAGACAATGATATATGGAACAAATCATTTGTAGCATTTTGCACCGTGTCAAACAACTTAGTACACGTTGATAAAATTATCCAAGAATGTCTTGATTTTTTGGAATTAGATGATAGGATAGAGATACTAAATAGTGTAACGAATTATTATTAACAGGAGTACTTGATATAAATGAAAAAGAAATTAACAAAAAAAGAAGCTTTAGATGTGCTAGACATATTGGAGAAAATATATCCACAAGCGAAAGCTCAACTGAATTTTAGTAATGAATTTGAACTTTTAATTGCTACAATACTATCAGCACAATGTACCGATGTTAGAGTGAATAAAGTAACAGATAGATTATTTACAGAATTTAAAACCCCTAAAGATTACATAAATTTAGGAGAAGAAAAGCTAGCAGAGATAATAAAAAGCTGTGGAATTGCTAATAATAAATCTAAAAACATTGTAAATGCATGTATCATGCTAGAGGAGAAATACGGAGGGAAAGTTCCAGACAGTTTTGATGAATTAATTAAGTTGCCTGGGGTTGGAAGAAAAACAGCTAATGTGGTTTTGAGCAATGCTTTTAACATTCCTGCCATTGCTGTTGACACGCATGTTTTTAGAGTTTCAAATAGAATTGGGTTAGCTAATAGTTCAACTGTAGAGGGTACTGAAAAAGATCTAATGGAGATAATTCCAAAAGAAAAGTGGAGCAAAGCTCATCATATTCTCATATTTCATGGTAGAAACACATGTAAAGCTAGGAACCCTTCATGCAATGAATGCCCTATAAATAGTAAATGTTTATATCACAGAAAAAATATGCTGAATTTTAGAAAATAAAGGGGAATGATTTATGAGAAGAAGCACAAAAGTTGCTTTGACATTTGCTTTGACAATAATATTATTAGGGGTATTATCGTATTTTTATATTAATAATAAGCTAAATAGTGTGTATTTTTACGAAGGAATATATGTAGATGGCATTGAACTATCAGGTTACTCAAGGGATGAGGCTATAAATTTATTAAAAGATAAAAAGATAAAAGAAATTGAAGCAAAGAAAATGAAAATTCTATCAGATAGAAATAAGGAATTTGAATTCACATTGTCATTGAAAGATTTGGGATATGATTATAATTATGGAAAAGCAGTTGAAGAAGCCCATAATGTTGGTAGAGAAGGCAACTTTATTGAGCGATACAGATTCATTAGAAATCTTTTAAAAGACCCACTAAACATTGAATTAGTGTACTATTATGATCCAAATTCTATCGATAAATATGTTGATGAAATAAGTGAAACTTTATATGAAGAACCACAAGATGCTACTCTAAAATTTGATGGAACAAAATTTCATATAACTGATGAAGTAGTTGGGTATGAAGTTAATAAGGGAAAATTAAAATCAATGATAGAGTCAAATATTGATCAATTAAATGACATATATGTGCCTTATGATGAGATAAAACCTAAGACCACTGCAAAATTATATAATAAGGTCAACGGCCTACTTGCTCATTTTTCAACTAGTTTTAAATCCAGCGCGAGTGGGAGGATAAACAACATAAGGCTATCGGCAAATTCCTTCAAAGGGCTAATTGTTTTACCTGGAGAAGTAGTTTCATATAATGAAACTACAGGACCGAGAAGTTCGAAAAACGGTTATGAAGATGCCCCTGTAATAGTAAATGGAGAATTGACACCCGGAATAGGTGGAGGAGTTTGTCAAACCTCTACGACTTTATACAATGCGCTGCTACTAGCAGATTTAGAAATATTGGAGCGCCATCCTCACTCAATTCCACCTGCATATGTTCCAAAAGGGACTGATGCGGCAGTTGCGGGAACCTATTATGATTTGGTTTTTAAAAATAATTTTGATTTTCCTATTTACATTGATACAAAAATAATTGATAAGACCGTTCATTTTTATATCTACGGCGATGCCGCAAACAGGGATTATAAAATAAAAATCGGAACAAAATTATTGGAGACAATACCTTATAAGACTATAGAAAAGCTTAAGCCAAATCTTGAGCCTGGGACAAAGGAATTAATACAAGAAGGTAGAAATGGATATAAAGTGTCAACTTACAAATACAAGATAGTCAATGGAAATATTGTTGAAACAGTTAAGATATCCTCAGATTATTATAAAGAGAAAGATTATATTTATGAGGTAGGGCCAGAAAAAGAAGAAACACAAGCCATTGATCAAAATTTATCAGGGAACGGAGAATAAGGATTGATAATAATTAAATAATTTGTTATCATATATATGACAATTTAATAAAATTTAGGTATCTTTTAGATTTAAAAGGGAAAATGGTGTAAATCCATTACAGCCCCCGCTACTGTGAATGCTGACGAAATCAACATTATGCCACTGGGAAACTGGGAAGGCGTTGAAAGTAGAATGAAGCATAAGTCAGGATATCTGCCTAAATTTAAAGCCTCGGAGGGAGGGATGTGTATAAGTTTTTTTGTGCTTACCTCCATGGTAAGCTTTTTTGTTTTATTAATTACATCAAGGAGGGTATATGAATGAAAAAGAGAACTTTGTATTTGTTGTTAGCATTATTATTAATAGTAGGTTCGATATCAGGCTGTAGCAGTAATAAAAGCCCAGTTGAGCAAAATCCTGAAGAAGTAACAGAGAGCATTGAGATAACCGATGACTTTGGGAAAGTCATCACACTCGAAAAACCAGCAGAGAAGATCGTTTCTTTAGCACCTAGTCACACAGAAATACTATTTGCAATTGGAGCTGGAGAAAAAGTTGTTGGAGTAACTACAGCAGATGATTATCCTGAAGAAGTTAAATCAATTGAAAAAGTAGGCGGCTTTGATGGATGGAATCTTGAAATGATATTGGCGCTTGAGCCTGATTTAGTTTTAAATTATGGACAAGGCAATGAAGAAGATAATAAAAGACTTGAAGAAGCAGGTATTGTAGTAGCTAGTTTTATGCCAGAAACTATTGAAGAAGTGTTTACTACAATAGAAAAAATCGGCGTACTTACAGGGTGCAGTGATAAAGCTAGCGAGGTAGTATCTGATATGAAATCTGAGAGAGATGGAATAGTTGCAAAAGTTAAAGACTTGGGGACTAAGAGAGTTTTCTATGAAGTATATAACGATCCTTTGATGACAGCAGGGCCAGGATCTTTCATAGATGAACTCATAAATCTAGCTGGCGGGGAGAATATTGCAAAAGATGCCGATAGCCCATATCCACAATACGATGTTGAAAAATTGATAGAAAAGAATCCAGAAGTATATTTAATTCCAAATGATTCCACTACAACATTGGAAACATTAAAAGCAAGACCTGGGTTTGAGAATATTGACGCAATCAAAAATTCACAAGTGTATTTATTAGATGCTAACATAGTTTCAAGGCCAGGACCAAGGATTATTCAAGGATTAACTGAAATCGCTAAAGCAATTCATCCAGAAATAAATTAAAGTTGGGATAGAAATGGAACATAATTATAGGAAAAAGTCAAAACTTAGCATTATAATTGGCTTAATGGTGCTACTTGCTATAATTGTAGCTGTCGTGTCGGCAATCGGCAGCGCAAATATAAAAGCATCAGATGTGTACAGAATAATTCTTTCAAAAATTCCTATTATAAATAAATATGTAAATATAGAGAATATAACCGATGCTCAATTTGCAATAATCTGGAACGTAAGATTGCCAAGGGTAATTTTAGGAATATTGGTTGGCTCTAGTCTGTCAGTTGCTGGAGTATCGTTCCAAGGACTATTAAAAAACCCTATGTCAGACCCCTATATACTAGGGGTCTCATCTGGGGCTGCATTGGGAGCTACTATAGCTATCATAAACCATCTTGAATATGTTAAATATGGATTTTCAAGCATTACTTTTGCCGCATTCATTGGAGCTATTATATCTGTATTTATTGTGTACAATATAGGCAGAATAAACAATAAATTGTCAACAAATACTTTGCTTCTGGCAGGGGTTGCAGTAGGGCAGTTTTTTACTGCTATTATGTCATTTTTAATGGTTGTTAATTCTAATGATATGTCGAAGATAATATATTGGACGATGGGTAGTTTATCTGGAAAGGGATGGAATCCAGTAAAAAGCCTATCTATACCAATATTGTTGACTATAGTTGTGCTAATTTATTATTCAAAAGAGCTCAATATATTACTCACAGGAGACGAAACTGCAAAGAGCATGGGTGTGAATGTAGAGAGAACAAAGAGGATAATTCTAGTCCTTGGAACATTGCTCACTTCATTAGTTGTTTCTGTAAGTGGAATAATTGGATTTGTTGGGTTGATAATTCCACATATAGCCAGAATAATATTTGGACCGGACCATAAAATTTTGCTTCCTTGTTCTGCCATTGTCGGAGCTATATTTATGATAATTACAGATACTATTTCAAGAACATTGATTTCTCCAGTAGAAATTCCTGTAGGTATAATTACTGCGATGTTTGGTGGACCGTTTTTCATATATTTATTGAGAAGTAAAAAGAAAATGATGTGAGGAAATACATATGAATATTATTAATTTAAACAATGTAGAGTTTGGATATGGGAAATTAAAAGTATTGAAAAACATAGATTTGACCGTTGAAGAAGGCCAATTTCTTAGCATTATTGGACCAAATGGAGCAGGAAAATCAACATTATTAAAGTTAATCAACAATATTTATGAAAACTATGATGGGGAAATTTCCATTTATGGCAAAGATGTGAGAAGCTATAAAAGAAAGGAATTAGCAAGAATTGTATCTTTTGTACCACAGGATACTTTTTTAGACTTTGAATTTAGCATCGAAGAGCTTGTGTTCATGGGAAGATACCCTTTTCAAAAACGGTTTCAAAACGATCAAAAATATGATTATGACATTTCTTACAGGGCGATGGCATTAACTAACACTTTAGAGATAAAAGATAGACTTGTAACACAGATATCTGGCGGAGAAAGACAAAGAGCTTTAATAGCTAAAGCATTAGCTCAAGATCCTAAGATAATATTATTAGATGAGCCTACTTCACATCTAGATATCAACCATCAGATTGAAGTATTGGAGTTATTAAAAGAATTAAATAAAAAACAAAATTTAACAATAATTTCAGTCCTGCATGACTTGAATTTAGCTAGTAGATATTCTGACAAACTAGTATTGCTAAAAGACGGTCAAATATTAAAATCAGGGAATGTAGGAGAAGTGTTGACGGCTTCCAATATAGAAAATGCATACAATATGAGAGCGATAGTGGAGTTGAATAAATTTACAAATTCTTTGTTTATAACTCCTATTGAACCGAAGAAAAGAGATAAAAATGCTTCTTTGCCCAGCATACATTTAATAGCAGGTGGTGGCAGTGGGCAAATAATAATGTCAAGGCTTTTGAAGGAAGGAATAGATCTAAGTGTTGGAGTTTTAAATGTAGGGGATAGCGACTGGCAATTAGCAAAGAGTCTAAAAATTGAAATGGTTGAGGAAAAGCCATTTTCAGCAATTAAAGAGGAAACAAGCAATAGAAACCTAAATTTAATGAAAACTAAAGACATAGTTGTCATCGCACAAGTTCCGATTGGGCATGGAAATCTTTTAAACTTGGAGATGGCACTTACAGCTATAAATGAGGGGAAAAAAGTTGTTTATTTAAATGAAGATTCAGAGAAAAATATAGATTATACTAATGGAACTGCAACAAAAATAATGAACGATCTAATTTCAAAAGGTATGATAGTTTTTAATTCAATTGACAAGTTAATGGATTATATTGAAAATTATAAGTCTAAGTAACCCCTCATATGGTACAATATATGTATATATTAAAATATGGGGATGATTATGTGAAAACAAAAAAATTACTGATGATTCCAGGGCCAACACCTGTATCAAGAAGTATTCAAGACCAAATGGGAAGAGAGACCATTGCGTTTTCAGATGTGAATTTTGTAAATGATTTTAATTATTGTTTACGAGAATTAAAGGGAATTGTAAAATCAGATAGTGAAGTTTTTGTGATTTCTGGCAGTGGCACTTTAGCAATGGAAATGTCTTTAGCGAATGTGTTAAAAAAAGGGGATAATTTATTAGTTGTATCCCATGGTTATTTCGGGGATAGATTTATCGATATTGCTAAAAACAAAGGAATAAATGTCGATGTCCTAAGTGCTGAATGGGGTAAATCTGTGCCTATAGATTTAATCAGGGAAACCTTGAAGAAAAAAGCTTACAATGCGATTATAGTAACGCATGTCGATACTTCAACCGGTGTAAAAGCTGATATTAAAAGTATAGGTGAAATGTTGAGAGAATTCCCTGAGATCATTTATATAGTTGATGGAGTTTGTGCTACCGCTGGGGAAGAAGAATACATGAATGACATGAATATAGACATATTATTTACGGCTTCACAAAAAGCATTTGGGGTGGCTCCTGGATTGCTTATTTTGTGGGCGAATGAGAAAGCCATGAAAGCTAGGGAAAGACTCGGAGCTATAAGCGAATACTTCGTAGATTTCAATAATTGGTTGCCAATCATGCATGAACCAAGCAAATACTTTGCAACGCCGAGCGTGAACTTGATTTGGGCATTAAAAGAGTCTATAAGACTTATAAATGAAGAAGGTATCGAAAATAGGATTTATCGTCATGAATTATTTGGGAAAGCTTATCAAAAATCTTTGGAAGAGCTTGGATTTAAGATACTTGCCGACGAAAGATACAGAGCTAATACATTGTCAAATGTTCTCTATCCTGATGGGATTGAAGACGAATTGTTCAGGAATACTCTAGCTATAGAGGGAGTTCAAGTTGCAGCAGGGCTAGGAGCATTTAAGGGAAAAATGTTTAGAATAGGGCATATGGGAAATATTGACAAACATGACTTGATTTCTTCAATTGCGAGTATTGAAAGAACATTGTATAAATTTAACATTGATAAATTATCAAAAGGAGTAAATGTAATTCAAAAAGAATTGGTTAAATAAGCAAGGGCTACTGCCCTTGCTTTAAGTTTAATGCGCATAGAACCATGCTGATATTTATCCAAAACATTAAAAATATACGATTGTAAAACCAAACATAATCAGCTAAACCCATGACCAGTATTCCAAGTGTGCTAGCCAAAGATGCAGAAATGATTAATGATTGTTTAGAGTTTTTAAATTTATTGATTTTAATGTAACTGTTTTTAGCAAGCCTAAACATGAACATGATAAAAGAAAGTATCGATAAAATCCCTGCTTCAAGCCATAGCTGAATAAATAAGTTGTGAGTGTGTGCTACTGTCGTCAGACCGAAGCTTTTATATCTCTGATAAATTAAGGATACTGTCTTGCTTCCTAAACCAACGCCTGTGATCCAATAATCTCGGAGCATTACTAAAGCTGGCCCCATAATCATTTGTCTGTACTTTAATGATGTGTCGTTTGGATTAAATATTGTCATTAACCTATTGTAAATTGAACTTGGCAGAAATGGTATTGCAGCAAGTCCAAGGACAATCAGAACAGGGATGTATTTTTTATTCCATAAGAAAACGAATATGAAAATGCAAACTGCAAATGCCACCCATGCTGATCTTGAACCAGTCTTAAATAACATCAATAAAACAGGCAACGATGATAAAACAATTAAAATTTTGTATACTACATTCTTAGTTTTTAAAAAGAGCGGAAAGAAAAACGGAATTGATAAAACCAAGAATTCGCCGTATACATTTGGATTTCCAAAACTTGAAAAAACCCTTGCTCCTAGATTTTGATTGATAGTTAAATCAGTTAACGATGGATTTACTTCTATTCCGACAATTCTCCACTGATATAATCCATAAATAGAAGTCAGGATAGCAGTCACTGCTATAAATTTCGCAAGATCAAACAGCTTCTTTTCTGAGTTAACTTCCAATATTATGACAGCTATAAATACGAAAGTAGCAATATAGAAAACAAGTTGATTAAAACTTTCTCTTGGGAACACTGAACCTATCCCTGCTATGAACAGTGTTAGAAAAAAAATAATGAGTGAGTAATCTAGTTTTTCTAGTTCCAACTTAGGATTTTCAGACAATCCTTTTTTAAAATAAAATAATGTTGTTATAAGAGCAATTAATATGACAGCATATAAATTGCTCCACAAATGATCTGGAATTGTAAAAATAAAAATTATAGACACTCCTATTACATAATGTAAATTAGATCCAATAAATTTGAAAAACTTGATGAAATAGCTATTGTCAAATACATTACTCAATTTAGAATAAACTAAATGTATAAGGATAGATGGCAAACTGATAATGTAAATTAAGATATTCAATGAAATGCTATTAGCCCAATTTACATTTTTTGAAGTGTCAGTTGTTAAGTAATTAATAAATCTGCTATTTTGTAATTGCCTTATAAGAGTATCTTTCATATAAATCTCCTTTTGTTATTCATTTAAGATGTTTACATAAGAGATTCTGCCATCTTTTAGTATTGAATTGCCAGCATATAAAGTTATTGTTTGCCCTACATAGTAGACAGATTTATCAAGAGATATTCCATTTGGATTTAGTTCGCCAGACGCTTTCATAGTCAGTGTCAATGATATATACCCTTCCTTCTCTGAAGCTACAACATTTCCAGAATCGTCACTAGCAAAGACGACACTTGGACCTTTCTCAATTTTGGTAACTTTGCCAAAAGATGAACCTTGAATTGATTCTTTCACAGGGCTATCTATATGTATACCGTTTAGTACTGTTTCTGGAACCGCTTCAATATAAAAAGATATCTCAATATCTTTTTTTTGGACTTCATTTGTAGCTACATTCGCTTTTTCGAATTTAGATTTTACACTAACCGCAGCTAATACAATTACAATAATGATTAGTAAGTCTATCCAAGTAAATTTGTGTTTTCTCATAACAAACCTCCTAAAGCTGATTTACGGCATCTATTCTACCGTAGAATATTGAACTTCCTACTTTTAAATTGATTATTTGACCAATGTAATAAGTACTTCCGCCAATTACTACACCATTGTCTCCAACTTTTCCATTTGCTGTCAACGTAATATATATAGATGAATATCCATCTTTAGTTGAAGTGGTTTGTCTACCGAATTTATCTTTTCCATAAGATATGGAAGGACCCACGTTCTTTTCAGTGACATTTCCAAAACTTGCATTTAGCAAAGATTCACTTGCTGGGTCTCCTATTTTCACATTTTCCGCAGTGAAGGCATTAACTTCCTCTTGAAAAAATATGATTTCTATTTTACTTTCTTCATTCACAACGATATCTTTAACGCCGATTATTCCAAGTTTGTTTAATGCAAATACAACAAGTGCAATTAAGATTATCCCGATCACTATATCAATGACATTTAATTTTTTATGAAGTTTTTTATCGCTTTTATTCATGTGAATTCCTCCTATTTTAGATAAATTTTTAGAGTCTCTTCTGCTAAATATTTTAAATCGTATTTACTTACAATAGAGTCATAGCCGTTTTTCCCCATACGATTTCTTAATTCATCATCCTTAGTAAGTTTTAGCATTTCTTCCGCTAATTTTTCACTATCACCATATGGGACCAAAATGCCATTATTTAATTTATCTTCAATTATTTCCTTAGTTCCACCGCTATCAGTCGAAATGACAGGGAGTTTACAAGCCATCGCTTCTAACAGAGATATGCCAAACGCCTCATATTGTGAATGGCAAATGAAACAGTCAGATGCTTTTAAAAAATCCATTACATTATCTTTAAAACCTGTGAAAATTAAATGTTCATTTATTCCAAGTTCATCAGCATATTCTTTTATGGATTCAAATAAAGCTCCATCACCTACTAATATGAATACTACTTTTTTATTGACTTTTTCTTTTTCCATTAATTCAAAATAAGTTCTTATCGAATCAATAAAAAATTTATGCCCTTTTTCCCATCTGAATCTTGCCACAGAAGTTATGACTATGGCATCTTTATCAATATTATACATTTCTCTGACATTTTCTTTTGGCGGAGATTTCCATTTATCTAAATCTATGCCGTTTGGTATATATGATATTTTTTCACGAGGAAGTCCCTCTTTAATGAGCTTTTCTTCTACTGATTTGCTCACTGCAATTATCTTATCTGTTTTAAAAGATAAGAGTTTATTAAGATATATAACTGACTTTTTATTCTCAAAAAACATATGTCGACTGTTTATTATCTTTACTTTATTGCCTAAACACTTTGAAAGCACAGCTATAGAGTGTTCTCTTAAAAAGTGAGTGTGTACAACATCTACACTGTTTTCTACGCAAATTTTTTTTAAGTTTATAGCAGCTTTTATATCAAATGTTTTGTCCATTTCCATTTGTAATAAAGGAATATCAATCTCTTCAAACAATTTTCTTCCTGGGCCATCTTTAGAATATATTATTATAATATTTGCTTTTTCTTTGATTTCGTTAATTGTATTATAGACAGATATTTCAGTACCAGCATGCCCTAAGTAATTGAACATATGCACAATATTAAGCATTTTTAACCTCACATTCTATAAAATCTTTTTCAGTGATGATAAAATCAACAGGTATATCATACTTTTCAGAAGGAACTTTGTCAATTACTTGAAAGCTAAACGCAAGGCCAATAGTTACAGCGTCCTCACTTAGTAATGGAAGAAATTTATCATAATAACCGCCACCATAGCCGATCCTATACCCATTTTTATCAAACATCGCTCCAGGTACTATTACTAAATCGATAGACTTTTCATCTGCTAATTTTATATTATTAGGATCTGGTGATAGTATGCCAAAATATCCTGGAACTAATTGATTGAAGTTATCTATATAACATGGAAGCATGATTTTATTTTTACTGTCTATATATGGAACTGATATTTTTTTGCCATCCTTAATAGCTTTATTGATAAAATTGTGAGTATTCACTTCGTTGTCGAAGCTGACATAGCACATAATATTGATAGCATTTTTATAATAGCTTGATTCTATGAGACTATTCATTATCATATCACTATAACTTTCGACTTGTTCTATGCTTAAACTTTTTCTAATTTCCAATATCTGTTCTCTCAATATTTTTTTATTCAAAGAATATCACCTCAAGTGTTTATTTATCTTTCCATTTATAATATAATATATCATTAGAAAGCAAAATGAAATATAAAAGTGGAAACTGAATTTTGAGGTGATAAATTTGATTAGATTTGTTAATGTTTCTAAGGAGTATAAGAATGGTGTTATTGCTTTGTATGACATCAACATTGAAATAAATAAAGGCGAATTCGTATTTTTAGTAGGTTCAAGTGGAGCTGGGAAATCAACTTTAATTAAACTTCTTTTAAAAGAAGAAGGAATTACACGAGGCAAATTATTTTTGAATGGCGCTGACATAACAAGAGTACCTAATAGGAGGATACCCTTTATAAGAAGACAATTAGGAGTGGTGTTTCAAGACTTTAGGCTGCTGCCTAATAAGACAGTTTATGAAAATGTAGCTTTTGCGATGGAGATAATAGGCGCTAGCCCTAGAGCGATAAGAAGGAGAGTTCCAACAGTTCTAAGCATGGTGGACTTGAGTAGAAAAGCCTCTTCTTATCCCGATCAACTTTCCGGAGGAGAACAGCAAAGAGTTTCTATTGCAAGGTCAATTGTAAACAATCCTCCAGTGCTTATAGCAGATGAGCCTACTGGAAATCTTGACCCTGAAACTGCAAATGGTATAATGAAAGTATTGGTGGATATCAACAATAGGGGGACAACCGTTTTAATGGCTACGCATGCGAAGGAAATTGTAAACAATATGAGAAAAAGAGTTATAGCCCTGGAAAATGGACGAATTATTAGAGACGAAGAGAAGGGTGGGTATGGCAGTGAAGCTTAGAGTATTTAGAAATATGTTTAAACAAGGGATTCAGAGCATGTGGAGAAACAAGAGCATGGGTTTGGCTTCAATTACTAGCATCTCTGCTGTTTTGATGATACTTGGAATAGTTTTAGTATTGATATTGAGCATAAATAATGTCGTAAATGATACAAAATTGAAATTTGACGAAATAGAAGTATTTTTAGAAGACGATATAAGTAGCTCACAGATGACAAAAATAGAAGAAACAGCTAAAAATATTTCTGGTGTAGTATCAGTTATATATAGATCAAAGGAACAAGCACTTGATTTGATGAAACAAGATTGGGGAGAAGATGCATATCTTTTGGAGGATTTAGAAACAAATCCATTGCCAAATTCTTATATTATCAAAGTTGAAGATATTGAACTTGCAGATAATTTAGTAAATTCAATAAAAACACTTGACGGAGTCGAAGAAGTGAAATATTATAAAGATATAATTGATAGATTGTTGAGTTTCGCAAGCTATATAAGGATTGGCGGAATAATTATAATCTCTGTTTTAGTTTTTGTCTCTATTTTTATAATATCCAATACAATCAAGTTAACAGTAACTTCTAGAAAACGAGAAATTAACATAATGAAATATGTTGGAGCTACTAATAGCTACATAAGGGGACCTTTTATAATCGAGGGTGTGTTTTTTGGATTGGTTGGAGCATTGTTTTCTATAGTGGTAGTCTATTATGCATACAGATATTTATACCTCAATATGAATGAGAGCTTCTATAATATGTTCACATTTTATTTAATACCTCCTGAGTCCATAATCACTGATATTGCGGTTATATTTTTGACTATTGGAGCTGGTATTGGAGCTATGGGAAGTATGCTATCGCTTAAAAAGTTTCTAAATGTTTAGGAGGATTGTGAGAATGAAACATAAGAAGATGATTTCGCTATTTGTAGCTATGGTTTTTATATTTTCAACTGTTTTTCAAGTTTATGGGCAAACAATAAGCGATTTAAAAAAACAGCAATCGGAAATACAATCTCAAATAGATCAGACTAAGAAAGAATTAGAATCCATGCAAAACCAAACCGACACATTAGAAAACCAGATTAAAGAACTGGACTTGAAGATTTCAACTGCACAGAGTGAATTGGACAATGTGGAAAAAGAATTGGAAATAATAAATGCAAATATTGATCAAGCTGAAAAAGATCTAGCAGAGGCAGAAAAAAACATAGCTGAAAAAACTGATACTTTTAACCAAAGGTTAAGAGTTATGTATAAAAATGGGAATGTAGGATATCTTGAAGTTTTGTTGTCGTCTGGGGATATTAAAGATTTTTTATCTAGGCAAACTATGATAGAATCAATCGCTGAGCAAGATAAGGAATTAATACAATACATGAAAGAGCAGCGCGATATAGTCGAGCAGAAGAAAGTAGAACTAGAAGCACAAAGAGCTTCAGTTGAAATAACGAAATCTAAATTGGAATCAAGAAAAAGGGATTTAGAAACGGTTAGCAGACAAAAAGAAGATCTCATGGGAAGATTAGTCAAGGACATAGACGCATATGAAAAAGAATATGATAAGCTAAATGAATATGCAAAACAAATTGAGTCTAAGATAGTTGAACTTCAACGAAATACTAATCCTTATTCTGGTGGAGTAATGTTATGGCCAGTTGAAGGCTATTCCAGAATCAGTTCTTCATTTGGATACAGGATTCATCCGATATTTAATGTTCAAAAGCTGCATACAGGTATAGATATACCTGCACCTACTGGGACTAAGGCAAGGGCAGCTTCCGATGGAATTGTAATATACGCAGATTGGCTTGGATCATATGGAAAGACTGTCATGATAGACCATGGAGGTGGCATAGTAACGCTCTATGCACATAATTCTTCAATACTAGTGTCAGAAGGAGAAACTGTTTCAAGAGGACAAGCAATATCAAAAATTGGGAGCACAGGTAACTCTACTGGTCCTCATTTGCATTTTGAAGTTAGAAAGAATGGGGCTTATGTTGACCCTATACCTTGGTTAAAGTAAAAGGAGAGTACTCTCCTTTTTTATTTTTAGTTTCATATTATAAGGGGTGCAAAATGAAAAACAAAAAAAGAACGATCATATTTTTAATTATTTTAATAGTAAGTAATGTAGTTACATTTGCTTTATCGAACTATTTAACAGTAAATGTAAATGATAAAGTGATAATACCAAGTTCTGAATATAAAGTTTTAAAGGAATTATACGAAGACAATAAGAAGGTGGCTTTAGTAAGGAAAACAATAGATGAATTGTATCTTAGGGAAGTTGATGAAGAAGCTTTATTGGATGGACAATTAAAAGGAATGGTCAATGCTTTAAATGATCCATATTCAGTGTACATGACTAAAGATGAATATGAGAGCTTTAATGCTGAAACGGACGGCGAATATGGTGGAGTTGGAATCATTGTAACACCGGGTGATGACAATTTAATCACTGTAGTATCCCCAATAGAAGACACTCCTGCAGAAAAAGCAGGAATACAGACTGGAGATAAGATATTAAAAGTAGATGGAAAAGAATTTTTTGCTGAAAATATGGATGAAGCTGTAAAAATAATGAGGGGTGAGCCTAAAACTAAGGTGGTACTCACAATTCTAAGAAAAGATAAATCTAGTGAAGTCAGCACATTTGATGTAGAACTGACTAGAGAAATTATAAAATTGGTTTCTGTTAAATCTAAGATGTTAGAGGATGGGATTGGATATATAAGAATAACTTCTTTTGATAAAAACACAGCTGATGATTTTAAAAGGCAATTGAAAGATATTGAAGGCAGCAGTGCAAAAGGTCTGATCATAGATTTAAGAAATAATCCAGGTGGATTGTTGGATGTGTGTGCAGACATAGCAGATGAATTACTAGATAAGAAGATAATTGTTTACACTCAAGATAAATATGGGAATAAGGAATATTTGTATTCTGACAGCAACATGACTAAGCTGCCAATTGTTCTGTTAGTAAACGAGGGCAGTGCTAGCGCTTCTGAAATACTAGCGGGAGCAATAAAAGACCATCAAAGAGGAACTTTAGTTGGAACAACAACCTTTGGCAAAGGAGTAGTCCAAAGAATAAAAGATCTACCTGATGGTTCAGGTTTAAAGATAACTGTATCTGAGTATTTTACACCTAATGGCATAAACATTCATGGGATAGGCATAAAACCAGATATTGAAGTTGAACTTAACGAAGGAGTAAAAGACATTGGACCAGATTATTTGGACCAAGACAACCAACTTCAAAAGGCGATTGAAGTATTACAAAACAAAATAAATGAATAGAACAAATTCATAAGAAATAAACTCCTCATAAATTAACTAGGTCTAATGAAGAACTGTTAATAATATGAGGAGCTTATTTTTAAATTTTTAATTAGACTTAGTTAAGTAATTAAGAAACTATTTATTTAAGTTGTTTGCCTTTATTGAGAAAATTATTGGAGTTGAATCTGTATCATAAGGAAGAGCTGAATTAGTATAGATTTTATCCTCATCAACATCATAGATGGTTTTCAATCCAAATACTTTCCCCAACTGAGTTTGTTCATTACTATATAAATCAATGACATACGCTTGATAAAGGTCGGTCAGACCTATGTTTTCCATAGCGAATATCTTTGAATTTGATGTTTGCGTATAATATACAAAATCTTTTTCTAAAGTTTTTATTGCGAGATTATTCTTTAAATCGTATATATTTAAAGAATTGGTGTTTTTTGATTCATCAAATTTTAAATATACCAATGTATCGTTATTTATTACCGTAGCTTTATAACCATCGTCAATATATGACAATTCGCCAGATTCATTCACTTTATATATGCTGTTGTTCTTTTCTGGATACAATAGTTCTTCAATTATTATTTCATCACCATATGATTTAATGTTAGCTATATTTTTATTTAGTTGACAATATAAGTAATATTTCTGCTCACTCAAATTATATCTGTAAATCCTTGAATCATTTACTGCGGAAACATCTAATAAGTACAATTCATTTTGACTTTTCCAAGAAGTTTTATCGATAGATTTGCCTTTAAGGTCTTTAAGCTCCTTAATTTTGTTCTCATCATTTATATAAACATATACATTTCCAAATTCGTCTACAAAACTTATATTGTTTGAACAATTGCAGATTTGTGCATTTACTACATTTGTGGTAGTGGATAAAATAAGTTTTTTTGTTGATGATTTTAAATTGTAATAATATAAATTGTGTGCAATTGTGTTACCTGATTGATCAACCATATCATTAAGGTATATAAACCCTTTGCCATATGAATAAAATAAAATATTCCCGTAATCTATGAGATTTGAAACTAAATCTCGCTCAATTTTCTCTATTTCTCCTGTTTGAATATCAACCTGAACATCTAAATTTATGATTGGCACTTTGTTGTTTTCTTTTTGGTAAACATTTTCAAAAGATATATCCCAATAGTAATTATCGCCTCTACTGAGGACTTGCACAGTTGGAGAAGTGGAAGAATACAGTCCATAATCTGCCTTGACTTTGTTAATTATGTCTAGTAAGTTGTAATTGACTTGTATCGGATCGTAATTTTCGCTAATCACTTCTAGCTCTAATGAGCTTAGATTTGGAATATTGTCAACTAGTGCAACTGTAACTTGTGGGACAATTAATTGGGAAATATTATTCTCATCATCAACTTTAAGATGGATTTTCAAGCTTGTTCCATCTAGTTTTATCTCAGAAACATCTACATTTGAGCACTCAACTAATCCGCCATATATTAATATTTTTTTCTCGTTTCTATCTTCTATAATCTCTGCTCGAGGGCTTGTATTTTGATAGCTTGTGGATAAAAGGATCTTATCCACCTTAAAATTAACGTCTGTAGCATCTGCTATAGATTCAGATCCTAATATAGAATTTATTTTAAAAAAACCTATCAGTAAAAGACACGAGAAGGATAGAAAAATAAGAAATTTCATTGATTTCATTATATATCTCGCCTCCAGTAATTAGATTTTACAATATATTTTGCATAATCACAAGTTTTAAATGAGTAGATTTTTGTTGTCAGTTGTTTTATAATATATATAAGAACAAATGTTCAAGAAAGAGGTAGTATTATGGGCAAATTTAAAATAGTATCTAATTATAAACCAACTGGTGATCAACCAGAAGCTATAGATAAAATTGTAGATGGATTAAATCGAGGATTGAAGCATCAAGTTCTTATGGGTGTAACTGGTTCTGGTAAGACTTTTACCATGGCTAATATTATAGAAAAAGTACAAAAACCTACTTTAGTAATTGCGCACAATAAAACACTCGCTTATCAGTTGGCAAGCGAATTTAAAGAGTTTTTTCCTAACAATGCTGTGGAGTATTTTGTAAGCTATTACGATTATTATCAACCAGAAGCATATGTACCTCAAACTGACACATATATTGAGAAAGACTCGTCAATCAATGACGAGATTGATAAATTAAGACACTCTGCAACGATGGCATTGTTTGAACGTAGAGATGTTATAATAGTCGCATCGGTGTCATGCATCTATGGCCTTGGGGATCCTATTGATTATGAAAATTTAGTTGTGTCGTTAAGACCAGGTATGAAAAAAGATAGAAATGAAGTTATGAGGAAACTCATAGACATTCAATATATGCGAAATGATATCAATTTTGAAAGAGGCACTTTCAGAGTTAGAGGTGATATCCTTGAAATATTTCCAGCCGCTTCTAGCGAAAATACAATTAGAGTTGAATTCTTCGGAGACGAAATAGATAGGATTACTGAAATAAACTATTTAACTGGCCAAATTATTGGATATAGAAATCATGTGTCTATTTTTCCTGCTTCCCACTTTGCAACATCACCTGAAAAAGTTGAAAGAGCGTTAATTAGCATAGAAGAAGAACTTGAAGATAGGCTAAAAGAGCTTAGGGACAAAGATAAGCTAGTGGAAGCTCAGAGGCTTGAACAAAGGACTAGATATGACTTAGAAATGCTTCGAGAAATGGGATTTTGTTCAGGAATAGAGAATTATTCTAGGCATCTTAGCAATAGGCCTAAAGGAAGTAGACCATATACTTTAATAGATTATTTTCCTGACGATTTTTTGATTATTGTGGACGAATCTCATGTTACAATTCCTCAGATAGGTGGAATGTATGAAGGAGATAGATCTAGAAAGACTACACTAGTAGAGTATGGATTTAGGTTGCCATCAGCATTAGATAACAGACCGCTTAAATTTAATGAGTTTGAATCAATGGTTAATCAAATAATATATGTATCAGCAACTCCTGGAAACTATGAATTAGAACATGCTCAAAATGTTGTTGAACAAATAATTAGACCTACCGGATTGTTAGATCCTGAGGTAGAAGTGCGACCAACTAAAAATCAGATAGATGATCTAGTTGAAGAAATAAAGAAAACTACTCAAAGAGAAGAGAGAGTTTTAATTACAACGCTTACTAAGAAGATGGCAGAAGATCTAACTGAGTATCTCAAGAAAATTGGCATAAAAGTGACTTATTTACACTCTGATATAAATACAATTGAAAGAATGGAAATAATAAGAGATTTAAGAGTTGGAAAATACGATTGTATTGTAGGGATAAACCTTTTAAGAGAAGGCTTGGATTTACCTGAAGTGTCATTAATTGCTATACTAGATGCTGATAAAGAGGGGTTTTTAAGAAGCGAAACATCTCTAATTCAGACAATAGGTAGAGCAGCAAGAAATATAAATGGCAGAGTAATCATGTATGCAGATACCATTACTAAATCTATGAGAAAAGCTATAGACGAAACAAACAGAAGAAGAAAAATTCAAGCTGAATACAATAAAGAACACAACATAGTGCCAAAATCAATCATAAAAGGCGTAAGGGATATAATAGAAGCAACCATTGTTGCCGAAGATGAAAATATTTATGAAGAAAACTTGACAAATGAAGAACTAGAAGCTATGATATTTGAACTTGAAAAAGCCATGATAAAAGCAGCTGAAGAACTTGAGTTTGAAAAAGCCGCACAGATAAGGGATAAAATGATTGAATTAAAGAAAAAGATAGTTTACTAGAGGTGAACAAATGACCAAAGAAAAAATAATTATTAAAGGAGCAAGAGAACATAATTTAAAAAATATAGATATAGAACTGCCAAGAAATGAGATGATTGTTTTTACAGGCTTGAGTGGTTCTGGCAAATCTTCACTTGCTTTTGACACTATATATGCTGAAGGTCAAAGGAGATATGTAGAATCTCTCTCAAGCTATGCAAGACAATTTTTAGGGCAGATGGAGAAACCAGACTTAGATTATATAGAAGGATTATCTCCTTCTATTTCTATTGACCAAAAGACTACATCAAGAAATCCTAGATCCACCGTTGGCACTGTCACTGAAATTTACGATTATCTAAGACTTTTGTTTGCGAGAATTGGCATTCCATATTGTTATAATTGTGGAAAAGAAATAACAAGTCAAACAATAGACCAAATGGTTGACAAAATAATGAATTTAGAAGAAGGCACGAGGATACTCGTATTATCCCCAATAATCAGAGGTAAAAAGGGTGAACACATCAAGACATTAAACCAAATAAAAAAAGATGGTTTTTTAAGGGTTATAATAGATGGAGAAAATTATGAACTGGAAACAGATGATATAAAGTTAGAAAAAACAAAAGCTCATACAATAGAAGTAGTCGTAGATAGACTTATTGTAAGGGAAGGCATAGAGTCAAGATTAAATGACTCTCTAGAAACTGCATTGAATTTAGCAGATGGACTCGCCATTGTGCAAATCGTAGATGGAGAAAGGCTTCGGTTCAGTCAAAAGCTAGCGTGTCCAGATTGCAATATCTCCATAGAAGAGATTTCGCCAAGAATGTTTTCATTTAATAGCCCATTTGGAATGTGCCCAACCTGCAATGGATTGGGTTTTCATAAAGAAATAGATGAAGATTTAGTGATTCCAAATAAAAATTTAAGTATTTCACAAGGGGCTATAGCACCTTATTCAAATACTGACGAAGATAATTACTATTATCAAATATTCAAAACTCTTGCTAAAGACAATGGATTTAGCGTAGATGAACCTATAAAAAATGCACCTGAGAGCTTTTTAAAGGAACTATTTTATGGAACTGAAAGGCCGATTAAATTCAAATTTTTGAGTTATTTTGATGATTCAGGTAAGAAAGAATTCAATGGGAAATTTGAAGGAATTATTTCGAATTTAATGCGTAGATATAAAGAAACACAGTCTGATTTTATGAGGGATAAAATTGAAGAATATATGTCAGAAATACCTTGTCCTGATTGTAATGGCAAGCGCTTAAAAAAAGAAGTATTGTCAATAAAAGTAAACGGATTAAATATTTCAGAAGTTACCGATATGCCTGTGATTAAGGCATTGGATTTTTTTGAGAACATCGAACTTTCTAATAAAGATATGATGATAGCAGATCAAATACTCAAAGAGATCAAAGCCAGATTAGGATTTTTAGTTGACGTTGGATTAGATTATCTCACATTATCTAGAATGGCAGGGACGTTGTCAGGTGGGGAATCCCAGAGAATAAGATTGGCTACACAAATAGGTTCTAGTTTGGTGGGGGTCATATATGTGTTAGATGAACCTAGCATAGGCCTCCATCAAAGAGATAATGGAAGATTAATTAAAACGCTTCGAAACTTGACAGATCTTGGGAACACTTTAATAGTTGTTGAACATGACGAAGATACTATAAGGGCTGCCGACCACATTGTCGACATCGGACCAGGTGCAGGCATACACGGCGGAAACATAGTTGCTCAAGGGACATTAAAAGATATTGAAAGCAATCCTAAATCTATCACTGGAGCTTATCTGTCTGGAAAACTCAAAATAGAAGTACCAGATGAAAGAAGAAAACCTAATGGGAAATGGATAAAAGTAATTGGTGCAAGAGAAAATAATTTAAAAAACATTGATGTGGATATTCCGCTTGGAGTATTCACATGCATAACTGGAGTATCAGGCTCAGGAAAGAGCTCTTTGGTAAACAAGATTCTTTTCAAAGCATTATCTCGAGAATTGAATGGTTCTAAACAAAGAGCTGGAGCATATGAAAGAATTGAAGGCATCGACTATCTTGATAAAGTAATAGAAATAGATCAAAATCCAATTGGCAGAACCCCAAGGTCCAATCCAGCGACATATACTGGCTTATTTGACCATATAAGAGATGTATTTGCAATGACAAATGAAGCAAAGATGAGAGGCTACAAAAAGGGCAGATTTTCATTCAATGTCAAAGGTGGGAGATGTGAAGCTTGCAAAGGAGATGGAATATTGAAAGTAGAGATGCATTTTTTACCTGATGTGTATGTGCCTTGTGAAGTGTGCAAAGGCAAGAGGTATAATAGAGAAACACTGCAAGTTAAATACAAAGATAAAAGTATAGCAGACGTACTTGACATGACCGTTGAAGAGGGGTTAGAATTTTTCCAAAATATACCAAAGATAAGAAAAAAACTTGAAACACTATATGATGTAGGTTTAGGTTATATAAAAATCGGGCAACCTTCAACAGAACTTTCTGGAGGGGAAGCACAGAGGATAAAACTAGCAACGGAGCTATCGAAAAGAGCTACAGGCAAAACGATATATATATTAGATGAACCTACAACAGGCCTTCATAGTGCAGATATTCATAAATTGATAAAAGTATTGACTCAATTAGTTGAAGGAGGAAATACCGTAGTTGTCATAGAACATAATTTAGATGTCATAAAGACAGCAGATTATATTATCGACCTAGGACCTGAAGGTGGAGACAAAGGCGGATATATAGTAGCTTGTGGTACTCCTGAAGAAATAGCAAAGAATGACAACTCGTATACGGGGATGTTTTTAAGAAAAATCTTATAAGATATCATTGCATTATAAATAGATTTGATGTAAAATGAAGACTATATTAAAAAAAGGAGGTCTTAATCTTGGTAGAAACAAAACTACACAAGAGCCAATGGGAGTCAATGATGTTTATTGCAAACGGCATTAAGACTTCCGAAGTGCTAAGGAGTTCCTCGCTATAATTTAAGAAATTTAAATATAGGAGGAATAAAAATGAATAAAAAATTAATTGTGTTGATTGTATTAACTATGGTAGCTGTTGCTTTATCTTCTTGCACAGCAAATGCTGACAAAACTAGCATATCTAAATTTGAGGATATAAAAGAGTCGGGTAAATTAGTTTTGGGAACAGCTGCTGATTATCCACCATACGAATATCATAAAATGGAAAATGGAAAAGATCAAATTGTGGGCTTTGACATCGAGATAGCTAAAGAAATTGCTAAAGACTTGGGTGTTGAGCTGGAAATAATCGACATGAAATTTGAAGGATTACTACCTGCTTTGACAATGGGCGACATCGATTTAATTGTAGCAGGATTAGTGCCTAATGAAGAGAGAGCAAAAGTCGTTGATTTTTCTATTCCATATTATGAAGCAGAACAGGCATTGTTAGTTAGAACAGAAGACCTAGATGAATTACAGTCAATTGATGATTTTGCTGGTTTAAATATTGGCGCACAGAAAGCAACACTGCAAGAAGAAATAGCGTTGGATAAATTCAATAAGGCAAACTATATTGGTTTGAGCAAAATAACTGATTTAATATTGGAATTAAAAAACAATAAAGTGGATGGAGTTGTTTTAGTAGAACCAGTAGCTAAAGCCTATGCTGCTCAAAATAGTGACTTGAGTTTATCTAAAATTGATTTGGGCAAAGAAGACGGTGTAGCAGTTGCAGTAAATAAAGGCAATGAAGATTTGCTTAAATCAATTAATTCTACAATCAGCAGATTGATAGAAAATAAGACAATGGATGAGTTTATTAAGAGTGCTTCAATAGAATAAATAGTATATTCCTCGGCAAAGGAGATTTTTTCTCCTTTGCCATTCTTTTTGTTTGAAAGGAGAAAGATATGATAGATAAAGAATTTATAACTACTTACTACGGTTATTTTTTAGAAGGTTCAAAAATAACCTTGATGATAAGCTTAATTGGCGTCATTTTTGGGACGATTTTGGGTGTGATTGTTTGCTTGCTGAAGCTTTCAAAAATTAAAATACTTAGATTTATTGCAAGTTCATACATTGAAGTCATAAGAGGCACGCCATTACTGTTACAACTTTATATAGTATATTATGGTTTGCCAATGGCTTTACCATTTGAATTAAGCAGAATGACTTTAGGCACAATTGCAGTTTTTTTAAATAGTTCAGCCTATATCGCTGAGATATTTAGAGCTGGGATCAACTCAATAGACAAAGGACAAATGGAAGCCGCAAAATCGCTTGGAATGTCAAATGGAATTTCCATGAGATATGTTATATTGCCGCAAGCATTTAAAAATGTATTGCCTGCTTTAGGCAATGAATTTATAACATTAATTAAAGAATCTGCGATTGTTTCGGTTGTAGGCATTCACGACATAATGTACAATTCAGACACATTAAGAGGCATTACTTATAAGCCTTTTATGCCTTTGGTTTATGCGGCTCTGATATATTTTATTATGACTTTTACATTGTCAAATGTAGTAGCTAAGATAGAGGGGAGTATGAAAGAAAGTGATTGATATAGTAAACTTAAACAAGAGTTTTGGGGAATTAAATGTCCTAAAAGACATCAATGTCAGCATAAACAAGGGAGAAGTAGTTGTAGTTATTGGGCCAAGCGGTTCAGGGAAAAGCACATTTTTAAGATGCATTAATTTATTAGAACAACCTACTAGTGGAGACATTATATTTCAAGGAAATTCAATATTAGGTAAAGAATTGGACATAGAGAAATACAGACAAAAAATCGGGATGGTTTTTCAGCAATTCAATCTTTTTAACAATAAAACAGTTATCGAGAATATTACTTTAGCTCCAATAAAAGTTAAGAACATGTCGAAAGCAGAAGCTGAAGACATAGCAATGAAATTATTGAAGAGAATAAATTTAGAAGACAAAAAAGATGAATATCCCAACAAATTGTCAGGCGGACAAAAGCAAAGAGTTGCGATCGCGAGAGCTTTGGCAATGAAGCCTGACGCTATTCTATTCGATGAACCCACTTCAGCTTTAGATCCAGAAATGGTTGGAGAAGTGCTGGAGCTAATGAAGGAGCTTGCAATTGAAGGGATGACAATGATAGTAGTGACTCATGAAATGAGTTTTGCAAGAGAAGTAGCAAGCAGAGTTATATTTATGGATGAAGGTGAAATAATTGAAGATTCATCACCAGAGGAAATATTTACAAACCCCAAAAACCAACGTACAAAAACATTTTTAAATAAGATTCTGAAGTGTTAATTATAGCCAAAGAAACTCCAAAGTAGTATAATTTAAGATATAAACATGCTGGAGGGTTATAATGCTATATATAATGCTATTCTTCTCATTGGTGGCTGGTATCGATAAATTATTAGGTAACAAAAAAGGACTTGGCGAAAAATTCGATCAAGGATTTTTAGCAATGGGAAGTTTGGCATTGACGATTATTGGGATTTATAGTCTTTCACCATTAATTGCTAAATTGCTAGTTCCAATACTATTACCTATTTCCGATATTTTGCATTTAGATCCATCTGTTTTCATCGGCTCTATTTTGGCACCTGATTTAGGAGGCTTTACGACAAGTATTGCGATTGCAAAAAATGAAAAAATAGGTCTTTTGAATGGATCAGTTTTGACATCTACCTTAGGCACAATAATATCATTTAGTGTGCCAGTAGCCATAAACACAATAAAGTATGATGATTTTGAGCCGTTTTCAAAAGGCATTTTAGCAGGAGTCACAACAATTCCATTAGGCGTGTTTATAGCTGGTTTGATGTTGCGCATAGATATAATAACATTGGTTATAAACCTTATACCAGTTATATTGTTTTCTATAATTGTAACAACAGGTTTAATTATGTTTCAGGAAAAGACAATCGTTATCTTTAGAATAATTGGAAAATCAGTACTATTTATAAGTACATTGGGGTTAATTATTGGCATTTTTCAATTTATGACAGGTATTGTAATGCTTCCTGAATTAATTCCCATAGAAGAGAGCTCTAAAATTGTGTTGAGCATTGCAGTAGTATTATCAGGGGCATATCCTATGCTATTGATCGCATCTGAGAAATTAAAAAGACCACTGAACAATCTATCTACAAAATTTGGATTAAATGAGTATTCGATTCTTGGCATTCTATCCACCTTGGCTAGTTGCTTGCCGATGCTTGCCATTTATGAAAAATTTGATAGAAAAGGCAAAATATTAAATGCTGCATTTGCGGTTAGTGGCGCATTTGTCTTTGGAGGGCAGTTGGGTTATATTTCTTCGGTTGCGAAGGATGCTGTAAATGCTTTTGTTGTAGGCAAATTAATTTCTGGTGTAAGTGCAATATTCATTGCTTTTATATTGATTAAATATGAAGAAGGGAAAGGGGTTTTAGAGTGATAGTAAATCAAAGGATCAAAGAACTTAGAAAATTAATGAAAGACAGAGGTATCGATGTTTATATCGAAATCACATCTGATCCACATCAGTCAGAATATGTCGCTGACCATTACAAAGGCAGAGAATTCTTGACTGGATTCACAGGTTCTGCTGGGACTGCACTTGTAACTGAAGATAAAGCAATTCTGTGGACTGATGGCAGATATTTTATTCAAGCTGAGAGAGAAATAAAAGATTCTGAATTTGTCCTTTATAAAATGAATACAAAAGGATATCCTTCATTGCTGGAATGGCTAAAGGAAAATGTAAAAGATGGATATACTATAGGTTTTAATGGCGAAGTTTTTTCCGAAGAACTAGTTGAAAAAATTATAAATGAACTAACTGACAAGAATTTTATGCTACATGACAATGAAGATTTAGTAGGAATGATATGGGAAGATAGGCCAGAGTTAAGAGCTGAAAAAGTTTTTAAGTTGGGAATTGAGTATACAGGTGAAAGCACAGAAGACAAAATAAATAGAGTAAGAAAATATCTTTATGAAAAAAAAGCAGATTACCTAGTTTTAGCGAGCTTAGATGACATAGCTTGGCTATTCAACATAAGAGGAAGAGATGTTTTGAACAATCCTGTAGTCATATCTTACGCTTTGATTTCAAAAGATAAAGCTCATTTATATCTAGACAACAGAAAATTGACTGATGAAGTGATAGAAGAACTAGAAAACGAAAAAGTTTGTATAAAAGAATATTTGGATATATTTGACGACTTGAAGAAACTAGAAGCTACAAGCTGTGTAATGCTTGATAAATCAAGAATAAATCGAAAGCTATATAACTGCATACCAAGCAGTTGTAAAATATTAAATGAAGTTAATATTACAACTAAATACAAAGCCATAAAAAACAGCGTTGAAATAGAAAACTTAAAGATTGCGTATAGAAAAGATACTGTCGCACTTACTAAGTTCTTTTACTGGATTGACAAAAATGTTTCTAGTAGCGAACTAGATGAATTTTATGCTTCGGAAAAGCTAGAGGAATTTAGAAAAGAGCAAGAAGGATTCATTGAGCCTAGTTTTGATACGATTTCAGCATATCAAGACAATGCCGCTATGATGCACTATAGCGCAACAAAAGAAATGAAGTCAAAGATATTGCCAAGAGGATTGTATCTGGTTGATTCAGGAGGACAATATTTCAATGGAACAACAGACATTACTAGAACAGTGGCAGTAGGAGAAGTTTCCGAAGAGGAAAAGAAAGATTTTACACTGACTTTAAAGGGCCATATTAATTTATTAAGTGCTAAATTTTTATATGGGTCAACAGGATATTCAATAGATGTTTTGGCAAGAATTCCACTTTGGAGAGAAGGAATTGACTATAAAAGCGGGACTGGACATGGTGTGGGATATCTATTGAATGTTCACGAAGGACCCCAAAGGATATCACAAGTTTACAACGATGTAGTTTTAGAAGAAGGCATGGTTATAACAGTTGAACCAGGGGTATACAAAGAAGGAAAACATGGCATAAGAATAGAAAATGTAGGGGTAGTGAAAAAGGATATTTCAGTGGATGCAGATCAATTTATGGCATTTGATACATTGTCATATTGTTATATAGATCGAAACTGCATTGACAAATCACTGCTTACTTTAGATGAAATAAATTGGATAAATGATTATCACAAAAAGACGTACGAATTGTTGAGTCCATATCTTACAGATGAAGAAAAAGAATGGCTAAAAGAGAAGACAAGAGAGATTTAATTAGGGTGGTTTAATGTATGATTTAGAGGAAAGATTAAAGAGTTTGCCCGATAAGCCTGGCGTTTATATCATGAAAGACAAATCAGATGAGATCATATATGTCGGGAAAGCTATTAACCTAAAAAAGAGAGTAAGTCAGTATTTCAATAATTCTAAAAACCATTCATTGAAAGTAATGAATATGGTTAAAAACATAAGCGACTTTGAATATATTATTGTCAACAATGAAGTAGAGGCTCTGATTTTAGAATCAAATTTGATTAAAAAGAACAGGCCAAAGTACAATATTATTCTTAGAGACGATAAACAATATCCATATATAAAAGTCACTGTGAATGAGAAATACCCTAGAATATTAAAAACAAGAAAAATTGATAAGGATGGGGGAAAGTACTTTGGCCCCTATCCTAGCGCATATTCAGTCAACGAAGCTATAAAAGTATTTCATGACATTTTTCCAATAAGGGATTGCAAGTTAAACTTAGATAAACTTCCTGAGAATTTTAGGCCATGTTTAAATTATCATATTGGTAGATGCAAGGGGCCATGTATTGGGATGGCTGATGAAAATGAATACAATCAAATGATTGAGCAAGTGATTAGATTTTTGAGTAGAAAAGACAATGCTATAATAGAAAAATTAGAATTAGATATGAAAAATGCTTCGGAAAATTTGAATTTCGAATTAGCAAGCATTTATAGGGACAGAATACAAGCTCTATCAGTTTTGATTGAGAAGCAAAATATGTCAAATCCTGATTTAATAGAGGAAGATATAATAGCAATTGCAAGAGGAATTGAAGAAATTTTGGCACAAGTATTTTTTGTAAGAGAAGGGAAAATAATAGGCCGTGAGCACTATATATTGGAAGACAATCTATCAACAGAAAGACCAGAGATAATAGCTTCATTTATTAAACAATTTTATTCAGGCGCAAATTTTATTCCAAAGGAAATCATTGTAGAAGAAGAGATTTCCGATCAGATTTTGATAGAGGAGTATCTTTCTAGTTTAAAAGGCGGCAAAGTTAAGATAACAGTACCTAAACGCGGAGAAAAGTACGAATTACTTGACATGGCAAAGAGAAATGCAATCGATATGCTCGACAAATATGGAGATAAATTTTTAAGAAAGCACAGAGAAAATTTAAAAGCATTGGAAGAATTGCAATATATTTTAAATTTGGATGAAGCCCCAAGCAGAATAGAAGCCTATGACATTTCTAACATCAATGGTGTTGGAAATGTTGGTTCAATGGTTGTCTTTGAAAACGGAGAAGCTAAAAAAACCGATTATAGGAGATTTAGAATCAAAACAGTAAGCTATCAAGATGACTATAAGAGCATGGAAGAAGTCTTAAAAAGAAGATTTTTAAGGGGAATGGAAATTAATAAAGATGAAAACAAGACAAATTCTTTCTCTATATTTCCGGATATAATTATGGTTGATGGTGGCAAAGGCCATGTTAACATGGCCGAATCCTTGCTTAGAGAATTGGGAATAAACATAACAGTATGTGGTCTAGTCAAAGACAATTTTCATAAAACCAGAGGTATCATATATAAAAATCGTGAAATACACTTGGACAAAGACAGCCTAGCTTATAAGCTGATATACAGAATACAAGATGAGGCACATAGATTTGCCATAAGTTATCATAGGAGCCTTAGATCAAAAGATATGTTTCAGTCTGAGTTAGACAATATTGAGTTAATAGGAGACAAGAGGAAGATTAGCCTGATGAAATATTTTGGAAGCATCTCAAGAATAAAGAATGCCTCAGTTGAAGAACTTAAAAATGTTCCTGGAATGACTCAAAAAGCTGCTGAAAATTTATACAACCATTTTAACAAGGAGGAAAAACAATGAAAAAGAAATTGTATTTATCAGATACAGATAAGAAAATAGCAGGAGTATGTGGGGGCATAGCTGAATACTTTGAGGTGGATTCAACATTAATCAGGCTAGCATGGGTATTGATAACGATATTTACAGCTTTTTTCTCAGGTATTATAGCATATATAATTGCAGCATTAGTAATACCACATAGGCCTATAGAACAACCATATTGGGAAGATGACAAAACTAAGGAGGAATAATTTTTGGAATATGTCGCTCTTTTAGATATTATAAAGGAACTAAACTTGAGAGTTCTCCACGCTTCAAAAGACATTGAAAAAATAAAGATCAGCACTACTGAGATAAGTAGACCTGGTTTGCAAATGACCGGATATTATGAGAAGTTTGTGCCTGAGAGAGTACAAATTATCGGCAGTGCTGAATGGCAATATTTATCAGACTTAGGAGATGAAAAAAGATATCAAGTCTTAGATGAATTCTTAAGCTATCCCATTCCAGTGCTCATCATTTCTAGAAATTTGCCTGTATTTGATGAGCTTGTTGAATTGTCTAAGAAACATGATCGAAATCTTGTCATTGGGAATAAAGCTACATCAAGTATTATTAACGATTTAGTCAATTTAATCAGTTTAAGGCTTGCACCTACTATCACCTTACATGGCGTAATGATGGAAGTATATGGTATTGGAGTATTAATAACAGGCAAATCAGGAGTTGGAAAATCAGAAACTGCTCTTGATCTGATAACAAGAGGATCGAGGCTTATTGCTGATGACTTAGTAGAGATAAAAAGGGTAGATGACACATTGAGAGGCAGCTGCCCTGAAATAATTAGATATTTCTTGGAAATTAGAGGCATTGGGATTATCGACATAGAGAGGATATATGGGATTGGCGCCGTCAAGCAATTTGACTATATAGATTTAGTTGTTCACCTAGAAGCATGGGATGAGGAAAAAGAATATGACAGGGTTGGCTTAGAAGAAGAAAAAATAGAAATACTTGGCATAGAAGTGCCCAGAGTTGTTATTCCAGTAAAAACTGGTAGAAATATTGCGATGATAGTAGAGGTGGCTGCAAAAAACAACAGACAGAAAAGATTAGGTTATAATGCTGCAGAAGCTCTAAATGAGAGAGTTAAAAAAAAGATAGAAGAGAGAAAATTCTTTCATTTAGAAGAATAGCTATTGCTTATTAAATTCGGCAAAAAGTTGACATTAATACAATATTTTAATATACTGAATGTGACGATAATTAGTAAATAAATATATAAATAATATCAAGGAGGTAAATATAGATGGGTAGAATTATGAAGACCATGGATGGCAACGAAGCTGCTGCATATATATCTTATGCATTCACTGATGTTGCAGCAATTTATCCAATCACACCATCTTCAACGATGGCAGAGCATGTGGATGAATGGGCAGCCAATGGTAAGAAGAACATATTTGGGCAAAAAGTACTAGTAACAGAAATGCAATCAGAAGCGGGAGCTGCAGGTGCGGTTCATGGGTCATTACAAGCAGGTGCATTGACGACTACATATACGGCATCTCAAGGATTATTGCTAATGATTCCTAACATGTATAAAATGGCTGGGGAATTGTTGCCAGCAGTATTTCATGTATCAGCTAGAGCTATTGCTTCTCATGCATTAAGCATATTTGGGGATCATCAAGATGTCATGGCGGCTAGACAAACTGGATTTGCATTATTAGCTTCAGGGTCTGTTCAAGAAGTAATGGATCTCGCTAGTGTTGCGCACTTATCTGCTATTAAAGGGAGAGTTCCATTTGTCCATTTCTTTGATGGATTTAGGACAAGCCATGAGATTCAAAAAATTGAAGTTCTTGATTATGAAGATTTAGCTAATCTAATAGATTATGATGCATTAAAGGAATTCAGGAATAGGGCATTGAACCCAGAGCATCCAGTAACTAGAGGGACTGCACAAAATCCTGACATATATTTCCAATCAGTTGAAGCGTCAAATCCATATTATTTAGCTATTCCAGATGTAGTAAATTCATACATGCAAGAAATAAATAAATTAACAGGAAGAGATTATAAGCCATTTAACTATTATGGAGATCCAGAGGCTACTGATATTATCGTCGCAATGGGCTCAGTAACAAAAGCTTGTGAAGAGACTATTGATTATTTGAGAAGCAAGGGAGAAAAAGTAGGGCTAATTGAAGTTCACCTTTACAGACCATTCTCAGATAAATATTTCTTTGACGTATGTCCAAAAACAGTTGAGAGAATTGCAGTTTTAGACAGAACTAAAGAAAAAGGATCACTTGGGGAACCACTATATTTAGATGTAAAATCATTATTCTACAATAAAGAAAACAAACCACTTATCGTCGGTGGAAGATATGGGCTTGGGTCGAAAGATACAACTCCATCACAATTACTAGCAGTTTACAAAAACTTGAAGAGCGATAATCCAAAGAATGGGTTCACAATAGGCATAGTAGATGATGTTACTAATCTATCCTTGGATGTTGATGAAAACATAGAGACAGTTGCTGAAGGAACAATCCAATGCAAATTCTGGGGATTTGGTTCTGATGGTACAGTTGGAGCAAATAAGAGTGCTATAAAAATCATTGGCGACGGCACTGATATGTATGCTCAAGGGTATTTTTCATATGACAGTAAAAAATCAGGTGGGGTAACAATATCTCACTTAAGATTTGGAAATAAACCTATAAGATCAACATATTTAATTACTGACGCAGATTTCGTATCATGTTCAAAACAATCATATGTATACAGCTATGACTTGTTGAGAGGTTTGAAAAAAGGTGGCACTTTCCTTTTAAACACTCTTTGGGATAGAGATGCTTTAGAGGAAAACTTACCTGCATCTATGAAGAGATATATTGCTCAAAATAATATAAATTTCTATACTATCAATGCAACAAAAATAGCATCTGAAATTGGTTTAGGCGGAAGAATAAACATGATCATGCAATCAGCTTTCTTCAAGCTATCAAATGTTCTTCCTATTGATGTTGCAGTTGCTAAGTTGAAAGAATCAATCGTAGAAGAGTATGGTAAAAAAGGCGAAAAAATTGTTCAAATGAATTTCGAAGCAGTAGATAGAGGAATATCGGCACTAGAAAAAATAGAAGTTCCAGAATCATGGAAAGATGCTTTTGATGAAAATGAAGGGAAAAAAGATGTTCCAGACTTCATTAAAAATGTTGTAATACCTATGAATAGACAAGAGGGCGATGATCTACCTGTAAGCACATTTGTAGGAAGAGAAGATGGAACTTTCCCAAATGGGACAGCAGCATATGAGAAGAGGGCGATAGCGGTTGATGTACCTCACTGGATTAAAGAAAATTGTATTCAATGTAATCAATGTTCATATGTTTGCCCACATGCTGTAATAAGACCAATTTTAGTTGATGAAACTGAAAAAGGGAAAGCACCTGAAACATTTGAAACTATTAAGCCTATTGGCAAAGGCTTTGACGGACTTGAGTACAGAGTACAAGTATCTGTTCTAGATTGTACAGGTTGTGGAAACTGTGCGGATGTATGTCCTGCAAAAGAAAAAGCTCTAGTTATGACTCCATTTGAAGAAGAATATGAAGTACAATCTAAGAACTGGGATTTTGCAATGACTGTAAAAGAAAAAGGAGAATTATTTGACACAAATTCACTAAAGAATTCTCAATTCCAAAGACCATTATTAGAATTCTCTGGAGCATGTGCAGGATGTGGAGAAACTCCTTATGCAAAACTCGTGACACAATTGTTTGGAGATAGAATGATGATTGCAAATGCAACAGGATGCTCATCAATTTGGGGAGCAAGCGCACCATCTACTCCATATTGTACAAATCAACAAGGCAAAGGTCCTTCATGGGCTAATTCATTGTTCGAAGACAACGCTGAATATGGCTACGGAATGGCAGTTGCAAATCGAAAGATTAGAGAAAAAATAAAATTAGCAATGGAAGAATTCCTAGAATTAAATTTAGATACTGATCTAAATGAACATTTTAGAGCTTGGTTAGATGGAATGGAAGATGGCAAAGCATCTAAAGCAGCTGCCGGAATGATTCTACCAAGATTAGATGCTAAGTTTGATAATGCTAGAGCAAATGAGCTAATCAATACAATAAAAGAGTTCAAAGACTATTTGATTAAGAAATCAGTTTGGATATTTGGTGGAGATGGATGGGCTTATGATATAGGATTTGGTGGACTTGACCATGTATTAGCTTCAGGTGAAAATGTAAATGTACTAGTATTTGATACAGAAGTATATTCCAACACTGGCGGTCAATCATCTAAATCAACTCCAACAGCTGCAGTTGCTAAATTCGCAGCATCAGGCAAGAAAATCAGGAAGAAAGACTTAGGAATGATTGCTGCAACTTATGGATATGTATATGTAGCTCAAATAGCAATAGGAGCTAACATGAACCATGCATTAAAAGCAATAAAAGAAGCTGAGAGCTACGATGGGCCATCATTGATAATTGCTTATGCTCCTTGCATTAACCACGGAATAAAAACTGGAATGGGCACATCCATTAGACAAGAAAAACTAGCTGTAGAAACAGGATATTGGCATTTGTACAGATTTGATCCTAGATTGAAAGAAGAAGGGAAAAATCCTTTTGTTCTCGATTCTAAGGAGCCAACAAAACCATTCAGAGAATTCCTTGACTCAGAAGTAAGATATACTTCATTGAAGCTGACATTCCCTGAAGAAGCTGAAATTTTATTTAAAGCTGCTGAAGAAGCTGCGAAAGATAGATTGGAAACATATAAGAGAATGGCAAGAGATTAGTTTAAAGGCTCTTTGTCAATTGTTGGGGTAGGATCAATTTTGATCCTGCTCCAATACTATATTTAAGAACATTTTTACATATAGGTACTAGTATATTGGTTTTTAAGCGCACTTAAATAAACCTAGCTAAAATATAGGTTTTCCACATATATTATTTACTTGTAAATTTGACCCCTCTAGTTTGTACAATGAATAATTCTATTTCGGAATCTCTTAAAATTCCTTATCCCAAAAGATATTCTCTTTAATACCTTAATTTTATTGTTAAATCCTTCAGTTGGTCCATTAGTATAACCATATCTAAAAGCATTCTTTATCTCATTTATCCAGTTTTTATAGGTATTGGCACACTTCTT
>NZ_JCANTN010000008.1:0-68008 GCF_059568515.1 Soehngenia saccharolytica DSM 12858
CTACTTATTATAGATGAAATAGGCTATTTACCAATTGACAAGCAGGGAGCTAATTTATTATTTCAATTAATTAACAAAAGGTATGAAAAAAATTCTACAATAATTACTACTAATCAACCATTTAGTAAATGGGGAGAAGTATTTTCAGACATAACACTGGCAAATGCTATCTTAGATAGGCTAATTCATCATTCAAGTATTATTAAGATTACAGGTCCATCTTATAGGCTGAAGGATAAAATTGACCTGGTAGAAACTAAAAAAAGTACCAATAATTAATTCTAACAATCATACATTTTGAGATTCTAAAAAACATGCATTTTGGGATTGACATTTACATTTTTCTAAGGCAAAATGAATTGGAGTTGATTTAAAGTCCAAATTAGCCTTCATATAGCGTTATTATATGTTATTGATATAAATATATGATTGATACCAAAATAATCATATATTAGGGCAAATTAGAGCTCGTATTTTTGCACGTATTTATCAACATGTATATAATTATAAATAAGTATTAATATTTAGAAATAAAAAACATGGTTTACATAAATATATTATGTAAACCATGTCTAGGATTACTTAAATCTATTTTTCTCCAAGTAAATTTTTGATTCTCTTAATACCTTCCTCAATGTTTTCCATTGATGTAGCATAAGATAATCTTACGTAATTGTCATCCCCGAAAGCAAGGCCTGGAACTACTGCAACTTTACATTTCTCTAGAAGTAGATCTGAAAAATCAACTGACGAATTTATTTTTACACCTGCTACTTCTTTTCCGATATATTGTGAGCAATTCATCATTATGTAAAAAGCACCTTTAGGAATATTACAAGTTATACCTTTTATTTCGTTAACCAACTTTGTCATTCTTAATCTTCTACTGTCAAATTCCTTTTTCATATCGTTTAAACTATCTTGAGGCCCTGAGAGCCCTTCTACGCTTGCATATTGTGAAATACTACAAGGATTTGATGTCGTATGACTTTGTAAATTTGCCATTATTGTAGCTATATCTTGATTTGCTGCCGCATACCCAATTCTCCAACCAGTCATTGAATATGCTTTAGACATACCATTTATGACAATAGTTAAATTCTTAATCTTCTCGTTTAGAGAAGCAATACTAATATGTTCTTCGTTATCATAAACTAATTTTTCATAGAGTTCATCAGAGATAACAAATATGTCATTTTTTACAGCCCATTCTGCTATGTCAATTAGTTCTTCCTTTGAGTACACAGATCCTGTTGGATTATTAGGACTATTTATTATAATAGCTTTGGTTTTATCTGTTTTTACTTTATCTAAATCATCAGAATTGAATTTAAAACCATTTTGTTCTTTCGTTTCTATCATCACAGGTTTTCCACCTGCTATGGAGACTAATTCTGGGTAGCTTACCCAGTAGGGAATGCCAAAAATTACTTCATCAAGGGGATTTAAAATTGCCATTAATGCATTATATATTGAATGCTTTCCTCCATTAGAAACAACGATTTGTGATGGTGTATAATCTAAGTTGTTATCATTTTTGAATTTTTTACATATAGCTTTTCTTAATTCTAAAGTACCACTTGCAGGTGTATATTTAGTTATTCCTTTTTCTATCGCTTCAATACCTGCTTCTCTAATATTCTTTGGAGTGTTGAAATCAGGTTCTCCAATACTAAAACTAATTACATCTTCTCCAGAACTAATCATAGATTTTGCTTTTGCATCAATAGCAAGTGTTACTGAAGGTTCAATTGAAAGACCTTTTTTTGATAAACTTGGCAATACAATCATCTCCTATATATTATTTATGTTATTGCTCAAAGAATGAATAAATATCTTTGAGAGTAAACTTAATTATATCATAAGAATCTAGAATTGATTCTAGATATAATTTCTTTAAATTATTATAGTGTTCTATACCTTTGTCAGTTATACTATATATTTTTATAGTTCTTTTTACTGGCTCCTCCCACTGTCCTATTATAAATTCTTCTTCTTCAAGCTGATTTAATATAGGATAAATCAATCCGGGACTGGGCGTCCATTTTCCATGCAACCGTCTACCTATTTCCTCTTTAAGATAATTACCATAGCAACTTCTGCTCGATAATATATGTAATACATAAAGCTTAGTAAACGAGGTAGTACTTATTGTTGAAGGGAATTGCCTTTGCCTTGTCACATTATTACTTTCATCTTTGTCATTCACTGCAATCAATCCTTTACAATTATAAACTATAGAATTTATATAAGAACTCCATTTTTAAACAATTCTATTTTATCAATATCTGTGTAATACTTGCCTAATATTTCAATATCTCCATGATAATCAGATCCACCTGTTGCTATTAGATTATTAATTTTACAATACTCTAAAAATTTCTTTTCATCAATTTTTGAATGTTTAGAAGTAAAACACTCAATTCCTTTAACACCCAATTTTACAGCCATATCAATTATTTCTTTATTCTTAATAATTCCTGGATGTGCTAGTATAGGTATACCATTTGTAACATTTATCAAATAAATACTCTCTTCTAAAGTCAATTTTTTTCTGTTAACAAATGCTGGTTTTCCTTCTGCTAAATATTTATCAAAAGCTTCTTTTATATCTTTTACATAGCCCTCTGAAACAAGTTTTCTTGCAATTAATGCTCTACCTATGAAACTATTATTGTTTAATTTAGATTCTTTGATAATTTCTTCTTTATTTATCTTCATACCTAAAGATGAGAGCTTATCAATTATCTCTAATCCTCTGTAAATACGATCTCTTTTTAGTGAAGAAAGGCTTTCATTGAGCAGTGCGCTTTCGTAATCTAAGAAATAACCAAGTATATGAATTTCTTCGCCTTCTACATCTGCTCCAAGCTCAATCCCTGGGATAACAGAAATATTTTTTTTATCAACAGAATTATTTTTAATGTACTTTATTGCATCTATTGTATCATGATCAGTTATAGCAATGCCATCTAAATTATTAATATATGCTTTATTAAAGATATCCTCTACAGAATATAAACCATCTGAATAGTTAGTATGTATATGTAAATCAAATCGTTTCATATAATTTCTCCTATAATTTAAAAAACAAACCTGCAATATGGGCAGGTTTGTTTAATTTTCAATTTTTATTTTGCATATTCTATAGCTCGAGTTTCCCTAATAACGTTTACTTTTATTTGCCCAGGGTAATCAAGTTCTGATTCGATTTTTTTTACAATTTCTCTTGCAGTGTGAATAATTTCAGCCTCACTTATTTGTTCTGGTTTTACCATGATTCTTATTTCTCTACCTGCTTGAATAGCAAAAGATCTTTCGACTCCTTCAAATGAGTTAGCAATTTCTTCAAGTTTTTGAAGTCTTTTTATATATGCTTCCAATGTTTCACGTCTAGCTCCTGGTCTAGCTGCAGATATTGCATCTGCTGCTTGTACTAGTACGGCTTCAACTGTTTCAGGCTCTATATCTCCATGATGTGCAGCAATAGCATGTATAACTTCGCTCGATTCTTTGTATTTCTTCGCTAATTCAATACCGATATCTATATGAGGGCCTTCATATTCGTGATCAACACCTTTGCCAATATCATGGAGTAAACCACCTCTTCTTGCAATTTTTACATCGGCACCTAATTCAGCTGCCATCATTCCAGCAAGCTGAGCAACTTCCACAGAATGTCTTAGTACATTTTGACCATAGCTTGTTCGGTATTTAAGTCTACCCAATAATTTTATTAATTCAGGATGTAAACCGTTTACTCCTGCTTCAAATGCAGCTTGTTCTCCTGCTTCCTTCATTGAGTTTTCAACTTCTTTTTGAGCTTTTTCTACCATTTCTTCAATTCTTGCAGGGTGGATTCTGCCATCTACAATTAGCTTTTCTAATGCAATTCTAGCTACTTCTCTTCTAATTGGATCGAATCCAGATAAAACTACAGCTTCTGGAGTATCATCAATAATTAAATCAATACCAGTTAATGTTTCCAGTGCTCTAATGTTTCTGCCTTCTCTACCTATAATTCTGCCTTTCATTTCATCATTTGGAAGATTTACAACAGTTACTGTAGTTTCTGCTACGTGGTCTGCTGCAACTCTTTGTATAGTCCTCGAAATAATTTCTCTGGCAGTTCTGTCAGCCTCATCTTTTGCTTTAGCTTCCATTTCTTTAATCATCATCGCTGATTCTTGTAATATTTCTTTTCTTGTTTCATCCAATAATATAGATTTAGCTTGATCTACAGTTAAACCTGATATTTTTTCTAATTCTTTTGTCCTTAGCTGATAAAGTTCCTCAATTTCTAATTCTTTATCTTCAAGATTTTTAATTTTCTTCGAAATCGTTTCTTCTTTCTTTTCTAACATTTCACTTCTTCTGTCAAGAGATTCTTCTTTGTTTAGAAGCCTCTTTTCCAATTTTTGAATTTCATTTCTTCTTTCTCTGATTTCTCTGTCTAAGTCACTTCTCGATCTGTGAATCTCTTCTTTGGCTTCCAATAAAAGCTCCTTTTTACGAGCTTCGCCTTCTTTAATTGCATCTTCAGTTATTTTTTTTGCTAGTTCTTCGGCATTATTTATTTTTCCTTCACTAATATATCTTCTTATTAGATACCCAACAATAACACCGATGACTAATGCTAATACAGCATAAATTAACTTATCAATAGTTAACACCTCCGTCATATTTAATTTTCAAGTTCCATATAATAATACTATTAAATATTAATGCAAAGTTACATTAAAAATCAAGTACAATCATCCGCCTTAGATTGTACGATATCTATTTATATTACATATGGGAATGCACATCTTAATTTTATAACTTTTGTATTAAACTGTCAACTGTTAAGAGCTTGTGATTGGTTTTACAACACTTACTGAACCATTCAAATCGACTCTATAAGAAACTTCAGAAAGAGCTGCAAGATGTTGATTATGAGTAACCATAATTATTTGCCTATGAAACATTTCTGATGTCTGCTTCATAAATTCACCTAAATTATAGATATAGTCCTCACTTACATGTTTAGCAGGTTCATCAAGTACTAAAGGACCCTCTATTGATGGTTTGTGTGTTTGTAAAAACGCTATTCTAAGAGCTAGGGAAACTATATCAACGACTCCCCCGCCTTTTGATATTTCTGGCTTGGTTTTTAACGAAAAATCTTCAGTTTCATTTATTACATAGAATTCAGCACTAGCTTTGCTTCTTAATTCTTCAATTTCAATTTCAAATTTTATGTTTGATTCAAAAATATATTGCAAGCACTTAGTGACAATTAATTCAATTTGGTTTTTAGCTTGTGCTCTTGCATATTCTGATGTCTTGTTAAACAAAACAAGGACTTCATCTAAAATTTTGAGATCTTCATCTGATTTTTCTAAATCTATCAAAATTTTTTCTTTGAGTTCTAGTAAATTTTCTCTTTTACCCTGCTCTTTATTTACAAATTCACCGAGTGCATAAACATCATTTTTTAATTTTTCAAGCTCAATACCCATAATTATACCTACTTATTCTCTAATAAATTTTTAGGCAACAATTCATTTGCCTCTCTAAACATATTTTCTATTTCTACTTTTAATTTATTTATTTCTTGTTCTAAATCTTCTGGTTTTATTCCCAACTTATTTAATTCGCTTATTAGTTCCTCCTCTTGCTTTTTAAGTTGTTCTAATTGAGCTTCAGCTTTATATTTTAAATTAGTAGCTTTATTTAAATCATCTTTTAATTTACTTAGTTCTTTTTCATAATCCATTTTTTACCCTCCTAAATGATATTTTATGATATGTTCTATCTTATCATTATCAATGTCACTTAAACAATAAGGACATTTCTCGTAATTACTTAATATGTTTTTATATTTGTAAATGATAATTTCTTTATCTTCATCTAATTTTTCTATTAGATTAGATAAATGTGAAATATCGTTTTGCAATTTTAATATTTTTTTGTTATATGAATCTAAATCTATAAGCAATTTTATTTTAGAAGATATTTCGCTAATTTTTATCTGACCAGTAAATTCGTCCAAGCTATCATTAATTTGTGATAAATAGTGGATTTTTTTATTAATTTCAATTAGTTTAGAATGATATTGAATTATTTTTAAATACAAACTACTTTTATAATATAATTCATTGTAAATATCATTTACTTGATCAATATGTTTTAAACTTTTCATTAAAATTATATAAATATTTTTATCTCTTATGACTTTATTGTATTTAGAATTAAGGTTTGTGAATTCATTATAATTTCTAATTCTATATTCCAAACTACTGAATATTTTGTTGACTTTAGGTAAGGTAATTAATGAGCTTAATATTTCTTCTGTCATTATAATTCTTTCATTGTTTAAGATTAGTTTTTCGTGAGTTTTTTTGATGCTATTGTACTTAATTATTTCATTTGATAATCTATCAGATATAATGTTTATTTTATTCAAATCATTTAATTTAATTAGTATCAATTCAATGTTTTGTTTATTAGACAATATAGAATTCAAATTAGATTTCAAAGCTAATAATTTCTCTAATTTTTTATTTTTGTCATCCAAAATATTTAGCCTATTTCTTAGTTCGTTATAAGTATTTGATAAATCATCTAAATATTTGTAACTATCTATTTCATTATTTATATTTTCAAGAGATTCCTCTAAATTTCTCTTTTTTGCGTTGATGTTCTTAATGTCTCTTACCGCTTCTTTAATAGCATCGTCCAATATATTAACTCCGACTAATCTACCAATTGCATTTGCTCTTGTAGATGTTTTTTCAGATAATAAGAATGGTCCTTCTAATTGCTCGCCAATATTTATAGATGCAGATTCACCAGAGTCTAGCTGTATTTTTTGTATTCCAATAGTTTCTATGATTTCATTTGGTACGCTATTTCCAATACCCTCAAATACCAATTCTTCACCGCTAGGATAAATGAGAGAATAACCATTTTTGCTTCTTGTTCGATATCTCTTTAGAATAAATCCATCATTAGTATGAATTGTAACGCTGCACTGGGTTTCATTTTCTCTTATGAAATAATCTCCAGAAGGTTCATTATATAAAACCCATTTTAAAGCTCTAATAATTGCTGATTTTCCTGAATCTGATGGACCAACTATTACGTTCATGCCTTCATTAAATACAAGTTCCGAGTACTTATGTGACTGAAAATTTTCTAATATTAATTTTGTTATATATTTCATCCTATCACCTATATATTCTTCATTTGAGCTATTGCAATCCTTTTTAATGCTTCTTCTTTTACTTTTTCATTTACATTCTCGGATATAGCTACTTCTATTAATATATCATTTATATCAACTTTATCAAAATTTAAAGCAGAATCGATTGTTTGCTTAAACTCCATTATTCTCTCATTTCTGTATATATTTTTTTCGAGCTCTGTTCTATCTAGTACTTCGTAACCTGATTTTGCAACCTTTAAAGGAATAAGTTCTATCGAGATAGTTTCATCAAGTGTAATTATTGCGACCTTAGGCATTCGTTCTATTTCTTTTATGCTATTGGTTATCCTTACAAGACTTCCAGGATTTATGAAATATTTATTGTTCTTAAATATTACTCCATATCCTGCATGATAGTGTCCGCTTAAAGTTATATCAGCTTTAGTTTCTAATATATCATCTATTAAAGTATATGGTATACCGGTTATAAAAGGTCTATCCAATAGCATACCATGAACAATATTAATTGAATAATTGCAATTAGAATCTACTGTGTCTAGTATATAGTTAGAAATGCTCGAATCTATGTCATAAGTATAAGGTCTACCTGTAACTTGAACTCTTACATTATCTTTTTCTAGTATTATCTTATCTGTATCTTTTATGATGTTTAAGAAATTCAAATTACCTAATAACCCTAGCATAGTTCTATCTAAAGTAGCAGGGTTCAATCCAAATATATCATGATTTCCACTAATTATATATATAGGTTTATTTATTTTCTTTATTATATTTGCATATTTAGTTACAGTTAATACTGAAGTGTCTGGCCTATCAAACAAATCTCCACCATGGATTACATAATCTATTCCATATTCATCTACGATTTCAGTTATTTCTATCAATTTTTCTTCTAAAGTTTTTGGAAAGTCGTCTTTTCTATTCTTGGGATTTGAGCTCCTCAAATGAGTATCTGTAAAAAACAATATTTTCATATTATCCTCCTATTTTTTAAAGCCTCCCATGTATAGAGGAGGCTTACAATATGTCTATTCGGATTTGATTAATTCACTATCTTCAGCTTCATTACTATCTTTTTTCCCTAAACCATACTTTTTTCTAACTGTATTTTCAATCTCTTGATAGATCTCTGGATTTTGTCTTAGAAATTCTTTAGCATTCTCTCTGCCTTGTCCTAATTTAATATCATTATAACTAAACCATGACCCTGCTTTATTAATAATGCCTGCATTCACACCAGCATCTACAATGCTTCCTTCTTTTGATATCCCTTCTCCATACATAATATCAAATTCAGCCTGTTTAAATGGTGGAGCAACTTTGTTTTTTACAACTTTAACTCTTGTTCTATTTCCAATTATATCTTCACCTTGTTTTATGGAATCTATTTTTCTCACATCTAGCCTAATTGAAGCATAGAACTTTAAGGCTCTTCCACCAGTAGTTGTTTCAGGATTACCAAACATTACTCCTACTTTTTCTCTCAACTGATTTATAAAGATACAAGTAGCATTTGATTTATTTATTGCACCTGCTAATTTACGTAAAGCTTGGGACATTAACCTTGCTTGCAATCCAATATGGCTATCGCCCATCTCGCCTTCGATTTCAGCTTTAGGAACTAAAGCTGCAACAGAGTCTATTACTACGACATCTATAGCACCACTTCTGACAAGTGCTTCTGTGATCTCTAAAGCTTGCTCACCTGTATCTGGTTGAGAAATTATTAGATTATCTATGTCTACTCCTAATTTTTTTGCATAATTTGGGTCTAGTGCATGTTCAGCATCTATAAATGCAGCTATGCCACCTTCTTTTTGAGCTTCAGCTATGACATGAAGCGCAATAGTTGTTTTCCCTGAAGATTCAGGTCCATATATTTCAATTATTCTACCTCTAGGCACACCACCAATACCTAGTGCTATATCTAAATCCAGTGAGCCAGTAGATATATAATCTAAGTCTAATTTACTAGCTTCTCCTAGCTTCATTATAGAGCCTTTGCCGAATTGCTTTTCTATCTGACTTATCGTTAAATCTAGAGCTTTTTTCTTATCTTCCATTTCTACCATTATATCCCAGATAAACTGGAGTCACCCCTCTCCTATATACGAACATTAGTTCTAAATACATATTACACTAAAGTTAATTTAAAGTCAACTTATTGTTAAGTTGAACTATTAATTTTATGAGAGTTAAGCTGGCAATTTTATGTTGAATCGCTTCTCTCGTGCCATTAAATTGATTATAAAAAATAAAATGATTATCTTTTGTATATATACATATGTAGTTTTCTCCAACTTTTTTTTCTTTATCAGCAGTAGGTCCTGCAAAGCCAGTAGTAGCTATACAATAATCAGACTTAGTTTTCTCGTATAACCCTTTTGCCATCTCAAAAGCTACCTGTTCGCTCACTACACCATATGAGTCAATAGTATTTCTAGAAACACCTAATTCATCAATTTTAGATTCTATCGTATAGGCCACAATACCTCTCTCAAGTACTTCAGAAGCTCCAGGTATTCTTGTTATTTTTGAAGTTATAATACCTCCAGTTACCGATTCTGCGATACTGATTTTTTGTCCTGATTTCTTTAATTTATCTACAGCCATTTCTTCAAGAGAACTATAATTGAAACCATATATATGATTGTGTATTTTTGAATCAATAATGCTAATGACTTGTGACATTTTAGAATTTAAATCATCAAGGTTATTATCTTTACCGATTATTTTAATTTCAACAGCACCATATGAAGCGTAGGTTGCTATTTCTATTTCTGGATAATGGAGTTCTATTTCTCTTAAAATTGTTTCTAATTCAGACTCACCTATCTCAAGAGTATTTATTGATTTTGTAGCCAGAAAAATATCAGTTTTCAATTTCGGTAAGACATGTTCTTCAAACATTGGTATTAATTCATTTGGAGGCCCTGGTAACAAAAATATTTTATTGCCATTTAATTCTATAAATAGACCAGGTGCAGTGCCATTGTTATTTGGTATTAGCTCTGAATTTTTTAACTTTAAAGCTTGCTTATAGTTATTAGCTGTCATTTTTTTGTTGTTATGTGAAAAATAGTTTTCTATTGTTTGTTTTGTATTTTCATCTAATTCTAAATTTATGCCAAACAATTGTGCTAAAGCTTCTTTAGTTAAATCGTCTTCAGTTGGTCCTAGGCCTCCTGTTACAATTACTAAAGTAGCTCTTTCAACAGCATTCTTCAAAGCTAACTTGACTAATTCTATATCATCTATTACAGCAGTTTGGAAGATTGTCTCTATTCCTTTTTCGACTAATTTCTTACATATATATACAGAATTAGTATTATCTATGCTGCCTAATAATATCTCTGTTCCTACATTAATTATCTCAGCTTTCATAATTGTGTCACCTTCATAAAATATTATATATCATCTAGATTCAATATTTTAATGTTTTTTTGAACATAGTCAATACCTGATAAAACAGTAAAAAACAACGAAATATACAGCATTATATAGTCTAATTGAATACCGATATAGCTAAATGGGAAATTGTTTAGCAATAACAAAATTATTGCAATAAGTTGAGTGATCGTTTTGATTTTACCCCATTTGCTTGCAGCAATTGTCACTCCATTTGACGCAGCTAATACTCTTAGCCCTGATATAATAAATTCACGAGCTAGTATAATAATTACTACCCACGAAGGGATTTTTCCTGTTCCTACTAGTAATATGAATGCAGAAGTGGTTAATATTTTATCAGCTAGAGGATCAACAAATTTACCAAAAGTAGTAACCAAGTTTCTGCTTCTGGCTATATGACCATCTATTGAGTCAGTTATTGAGGCTATAATAAATATTGCCAGAGCTATATACTGACTGTATTGGAAATCCAAATAAAAAAACACAATAAATAATGGTACAAGTAAAACACGAAGAATTGTAATTTTATTTGCTAAATTCATTTTCAACAACCCCCATTAAATCATATTCTATACTATCTACTATGTGCACATTTATAAATTGACCCAATTGCAATGGAGAGCTTGATTGAATAAAAATTACGCCATCAATTTCAGGGCTATCCATGTAGCTTCTCCCTTCATACAAGCCATTCTCAATTTCATTATCTACTAGAACTCTGTAAGTCTTGCCTATTTTATTTCTCAATAACTCATTTGATATCTGTTTTTGAACTTGCATGATCCTTTCCAATCTATCTAATTTTACTTCTTCATCAATCTGATTTGGATAATTAAAGGAAGTAGTACCTTCCTCTCTTGAGTATGGGAAAACACCTAATTTATCAAATTTAATTTTTTGTATAAAGTCATATAATTCATTAAAATCGTCTTCTGTTTCCCCTGGGAAACCAACTATAAATGTTGTTCTAATTATAACTTCAGGAATTTCTTTTCTTAATTTTTCGATTAAATGCACTATAGATTCTTTATTCGTACGTCTATTCATAGCTTTCAAAACATTATTATTTATGTGCTGCAATGGAATATCTAAGTATTTCGCTATTTTTGTATTGCTTTTTATGCTGCTAATTAATTTGTCATCAATATGGTCAGGATATAAATACATTAATCTTACAAGAAAATCACCTTCTATTTTTTCTATTTCATTTAATAGCTCATATAGCCTATAATCGCCATATAAATCTATTCCATAATCAGTTGTGTTTTGTGCAATTAATATAATTTCTTTAACATTATTGTTGACGAGATATTTTATTTCAGATATTATATCTTCTATTTTTCTACTTCTATTTTTACCACGTAATTTAGGGATTACACAATATGTGCAATTATTATTACATCCTTCAGATATCTTCACATATTGTACGAAAGAGTCTATTTCCCTTTTAATATTCTCAGGATATATATTGTTTATATTATCTACTATAACCTTTTTTTCATTAGTATCTAAATCGTTTAATATTTCATTTATCTTATTAATATTGCCAGTTCCTATAATTGCATCTATTTCCGGCATTTCACTTATCAGTTCATCTGGATATCTCTGTGCTAAACAACCAGTTAAAACAAGATATTTACAGGACCCATATTGTTTTAGTCTAGTTAAGTCTAAAATTGCATCAATCGACTCAATTTTTGCTGCTTCTATAAATCCACATGTATTGACAACTATAATATCAGCATTTTTTTCATTTTCGGTAATTTCATATAAATTTTTGTCTAACATTGATTTCATGATATTAGTGTCTACTTCATTTTTTGAGCATCCTAAAGTCTCAAAATATATTTTGCGCGTATTCATTAAAATTATTCCTCCACATCTTCTTCTGTTAGTAATACTTTTCTAGGCTTACTACCCTCGTAACCTCCAACGACTCCTCTTGCTTCCATTGAATCGATCAATCGGGCAGCTCTTGCGTAACCAATTTTAAATCTCCTTTGCAACAATGATATAGACGCTGTTTGTTCTGAGATTACTAATTCAATGGCTTCCCTTAAAAGCTCATCATCTTCCTCATATTCTGAAGAATTTAAGTTCGAACTGACTTTCTCAATGATATCTATATCATAAGATGTTTCATTTTTTTCTTTTAGATAATCAACAACTTTTTCTACCTCTTCATTTGAAACAAATGCACCTTGTATCCTTATGGGCTTTGAAATACTGGAAGGGTAAAAAAGCATATCTCCTTGTCCTAATAGCTTTTCAGCACCTGCCATATCAAGTATTGTTCTGGAGTCAACTTGAGAAGAAACAGCAAAGCTTATTCGTGATGGAATATTTGCTTTTATAGTACCAGTTATTACATCAACTGACGGTCTCTGTGTTGCAACTATTAAATGCATACCTGCTGCTCTAGCCATTTGTGCAAGTCTAGCTATATAGTCTTCAACTTCATTTGCACTTACCATCATAAGATCCGCTAATTCATCAATTATGATAACAATTTTTGGAAATTTGTCAGCAGTATTTCTATATTTCTTATTATACGAATGAATATCTCTGACATTATTTTGTGCAAACAGCTTATATCGTCTCTCCATTTCGGTTACAGCCCAATTCAAAGCATGAGATGCTTTCTTGGGATCAGTTACTACAGGTATTAAAAGGTGAGGTATGCCGTTATATATATTCAGTTCTACAACTTTTGGGTCAATTAGAAGCAGTTTTACTTTATCAGGTGAGTTCTTGAATAATAGACTCATTATAATAGTATTTATACAGACACTTTTCCCTGATCCAGTCGCTCCAGCAATTAAAAGATGTGGCATTTTTTGAATATCTGATACAATAACTTTCCCAGTAATATCTTTGCCCAAAACAAAAGCTAGATCTGAGTTTGATTCCATGAATTCCTTACTTGAAAGCATATCTTTCAATGAAACCATGTCTTTATATTTATTAGGAACTTCGATGCCTACTGCAGACTTTCCGGGTATAGGTGCTTCTATTCTAATGTCCGGCATAGCAAGGCTTAAAGAAATATTGTCTGATAGTGAAACAATCTTACTTAACTTTATACCAGGAGCAGGTGTTAGTTCATAACAAGTAATTGTTGGGCCAATATTTATATGTGTTACTGAAGCTTCTATGCCAAAATTCTTCATCGTCTCTTCAATTATTCTTGCATTATTGATTATTTCTTTTTTATCATTGTTTTCATTCTTGCTTATAGAGTCATTAAGCAGATTTATGCTTGGTAGAGAATATTGAGCTATGCTTTTAGGTTTAGCATCTATCTCATTTTTCAGGTTGTATTCTTCAGATATGTCATCTATTTTTTTAGTTTTTTTCTTTTGACTAGTTATTTCTTGCTTTGTATTTGAATTTGTATTTGAAGATGTGTAATCTGTTATTTGTAAAATTTGATTCACTGATTTATCAGCCATATCATTGGTGTCGATGTTAACCTTATTACTAATTTTTTCTGTATTTTTATTACGTAGTTTTGTATAAATCTCAATTAAATTATTTTTACCTATTAAATGGAATAGTAAAACTAAACTTATAAAACCTATGATTATAAATGTCCCTATATTACCAAAGAGTTTATAGAATAGAAAACCAAGCATGCCCCCTGTTATACCCCCGTTGATTTTGATACCTGGATTATGAAATATATAAGATATTTTTTCTATAAAATTTAAACTGACATCATTACTACTATCAAAAATAATTAACAAAGATAAAAACAAAACAATTAATGATGTAAATTTATACTTGTTGTTTTTATCTATAAGTAATAGTATTGACAATAGTATCAATAAAAAAGGGAAAACATAGGAGCCTGTGCCAAATAGTACATATAAAATATGTTTCAAAGAATTTCCCACAATTCCAGTTTTTTCAGTAAAAAAACTAACAAGAGCCAAAATAGATAACCCTATTAAAGCTATCGCAATTATATCTTGATGAATTTTAAAACTTTTCCTTTTTCTAGCGCTATCATTTAGTTTGTCCCTTGAAGTTTTCTTATTAGTTGTCATGTTACCACCTATCTTAAATTATTTGAGATATTATAACTATTATACCAATAATCCATAGATATATCGAAAAATAATGTAATTTTTTATTTTCTAGTAGTTTAACAAGTGCTTTTATTGCAAATACTCCAGCAATTGCTGAAATAATTACGCCAATAAAAATAGGAAGCTCAATTGTTACAGCAGAGCCATCTAATACATCTTTCATTCCCAATATAAATGATCCTAAGACAGCTGGAATTGATAATATGAATGAAAATTCAGTAGCTACGCTTCTGTCAAAGTCTCTCAATAGAGCACCTACAATTGTTGAACCAGATCTTGATATCCCTGGAAATATTGCGATTCCCTGCATTAATCCAACAAATAAAGAATCTTTAAAAGTAACATCTTCTATTTTTTTATTTCCATTGCCTCTTCTTTCGGAGAACCAAAGTAAAAAACCTGTGATTATGAATGCTATACCTATTGGAAGTACAGAACTAAACATATTTTCAATAAATCCTTCTAATGCTAGACCAATTATTGCAGTAGGTATAGACGCTACTATAATCAACAAAGCGAATTTTTGGTATTGATTTAGAATGGGTATAGATTTTTCTTTTATAATTGTGAATATTAATTTTATAAATTCAATAACCATTAATCTTATATCTTTAAAATATACTATAAAAATTGAAACCAAAGTTCCAAAGTGAAGCATCTCAGCAAAAAATAGATTCCCTTCTTTAATGCCAAATAATTGTTGTAACAATGCTAAATGCCCTGAACTACTAATAGGTAGAAATTCCGCAATTCCTTGAAATAATCCTAATATAATCGCTTCTAGCCAACTCATGTAATACCTCCTGAATGTAAAAGATAATGTTAATTATTTAAATGCCAGTGTGTCCAAAACCATTCTCGCCTCTTTTAGTTTCGTTTATTTCATCAACTTCAATTAGATCAGCTCTTTCATATTTAGTAAATATCATTTGTGCTACTCTATCTCCATTATTTACTATGAATGGTTCGTTTCCAAGATTTATCAATATAATTTTTATTTCACCCCTGTAATCACTATCAATAGTACCTATACCATTTGCAAGTGTTATTCCATGATTTAATGCTAAACCACTTCTGCCTCTAATCTGGGCTTCATAGCCATTAGGTATTTCTAAGAATAATCCTGTAGGTATTAAAACTCTTTCAAATGGATTTATTACTATTGGATCACTTAAATATGCACACAAATCTAGTCCTGCAGCTCCGACTGTTTTGTATTCAGGTAAATTATTAGAACTCTTATTCACTATTTTTACTTGCATTTTATCCTCCTAAGAAAATATATCATGTATGTTTTGCTCAAATTTAATTTTATTTTTAATATTTCCAACATAAGTTAAAAATACCTGATTTAAAGTAAAATATTTATCTATAAATTTTGACACGCTTTCTTCAGATATTTGATTTATTTGATTTATTATTTTATCATCAGCATCAATAAATCCAATATCTAACAACTCTTTTCCATTATCATACAACTTGTTAAATGGATTTTCAATACTTAGAAGGTAATTACCTATTAACTGCTCTTTATATTTATCTATATGATAAGCGCCAATTTTATTCTTATATAAATTTACTAATTCTTTTTTTATAATTTCAAGCACATCGATTGCATTTTTACTATCTAATGCTACATATATCTCCAATAATCCTGCATCTTTATATGTTTCTACACTTGATTCTATCTCATACGCTAACCCAAGATCTTCTCTAATAATTTGATACAAAATTGAACTCATACTTCCACCAATATAGTTGTTCACCAGCAATCCTTCAAAATAATCATTGGAGTAAGTTGAACAATATGGAATTGCAAAACACAAATTTAATTGTTCAGTTTTCTTTACTTCGCCTTTTATTACTACCTTGGATTGGCTTGATGGTATGTTATTTTTACTAGTCTCATCGCAAAAATTGTTATTTCTAAATTTTTCAAATTTATTATTTAATTGGTAAATGATATCTTCCGTATCAACATTACCAGCAATCGATATTACAAAATTTTCTCCATTATATCTATTGCGATAATATTTAATTATTTCATTTCTACTTATATTGTTAACTGTGTTTTCAGTACCTAATATAGGAAATGAGAGGGGGTTGTCTTTAAACATAATTTCACTCATCATTTCAAACACTAAATCATCAGGCAAATCTTTATACATCTTTATTTCTTCAATTATAACTTTTTTTTCTTTCTGTATATCTGCCTCTAAAAAAAGCGAATTCATCAGCATGTCATAGATTATGTCGATTGCTAAATTCATATGTTTATATGGAACCTTTGCATATATAAATGTATGCTCTTTTGTTGTAAAGGCATTTATTTGACCACCAACAAAATCTATTTCTTCTGCTATTTCTCGACTGCTTCTATTTGTGGTACCTTTAAACAACATATGTTCAATGAAATGTGATATTCCAATATTATCTTTAGTTTCATATATTGATCCACTTTTTACCAGAATACCAATTAATGCGGAATTAATATATTTATTATCATCAATAACTACTTTTATTCCATTATTTAAATTAGTTGTTAGCATTATGACCTCCTTAAAGAAAACAAACATGAACCAAAGGTTCATGCTCCTTATTAATTATCCGTCGATTCTTGATCGCTTTCTTTGTTTTCATTATTTTCATCAGATAGCAATGCCTTCCTAGATAGATTTATCCTACCCTGATTATCAATTTCTATTACTTTAACTAATATCTCATCACCTACTGAAACTATATCTTCTACTTTGTTTACTCGTTCTTTTGCTAATTGAGAGATGTGAACTAAGCCTTCTTTGCCATTTAACACTTCAACAAAAGCACCAAAAGTAGTAATTTTTGTCACCTTTCCGAGATAAATATCCCCAACTTCTATCTCCTTTACAATGTTTTGAATTAGTTCTATTGCTTTTTTTGCGGCGATGGAATCATTTGATATAACTGATACTCTACCATCATCTTCTATGTCTATTTTAACGCCTGTCTCATCAATAATTTTATTTATTACTTTTCCACCAGGGCCAATAATATCTCTAATTTTATCAGGATTAACTTGTAAAACAGTTATTCTCGGTGCATAAATAGATAATTCTTCTCTTGGGGCAGAAATGGTCTGCATCATTTTATCTAATATAAACAGTCTGCCAATTCTTGCTCTTTCCAATGCTTCTTGTAATATTTTTTCATTTATTCCATCTATCTTTATGTCCATTTGAATAGCAGTTATTCCTTCACTTGTTCCAGCTACTTTAAAATCCATGTCGCCGAGATGATCCTCTAAGCCTTGAATGTCCGATAAAATAGCAACTTTATCTCCTTCTTTAATTAAACCCATCGCAATTCCAGCAACTGGTGCTTTTATTGGTACACCTGCATCCAATAATGCTAAAGTTGAACCACAAACACTTGCCTGTGAAGTTGATCCATTTGAACTCAATACTTCAGAAACAAGTCTTAATGTATATGGGAACTCGTTCTCTGGAGGGATTACTGGTTCTAATGCTCTTTCTGCCAAAGCACCATGTCCAATCTCTCTTCTTCCAGGACCTCTTGATGGTCGAACTTCACCTACTGAATACGCAGGAAAATTATAATGGTGCATGTATCTTTTAGATTCTTCTTCTCCGAGGCCATCAATAATCTGAACATCGCTAGATGCTCCTAAAGTTGCAATGGTTAAGACTTGAGTTTGCCCTCTGTTAAATAATCCTGAGCCATGTGTTCTAGGTAATAGGCCTACTTCACAACTTATTGGTCTTATCTCGTCTAATTTTCTATTATCTGGTCTAATACCCTTTTCGATAATTTGTTTTCGGACTTCTTCTTTCATAATCAATTCGAAGACTTCAGATATATCTTTTTCTGTATCTGGATATTTTTCTAATACAATTTCTGTAATTTCATTTTTTAAATTTTCTACATTTTCATCTCTTTGTGTTTTATCAACAGTATTTAAAGCTTCAATAAGCTTATTAGTTGCAAGTTGTCTTACTAAAGATTCAACATCTTTACTAGGCATAAATAATTCATATTTAGATTTCTCTTTTCCACAATCCTGTACTATTTCGTTAATAAAATCACATATTTTTTTAATTTCATCGTGACCTTTTAAAATAGCCTCAAGCATCACTTGTTCAGTTACAAATTTTGCGCCTGCTTCTACCATCATTATAGCATCTTTAGTTCCAGATACTGTTAAATTAATATCTGAAATTTCTCTTTGTTCACTATTTGGGTTAATAATAATTTCTCCATTTACTCTCCCTACTTGTACTGAGCCAGTTGGGCCATTAAAAGGAATATCGGAAATTGATAATGCAATTGAAGAACCTATCATAGCTGCGATTTCTGGACTATTATCTTGATCAACTGATAAGACCGTTGCTACTACTTGTACATCGTTTCTAAACCCTTCAGGGAATAGTGGTCTAATAGGCCTATCTATTAACCGTGATGTAAGTATCGCTTTTTCACTAGGTCTACCTTCTCTTTTTATAAATCCTCCAGGAATTTTTCCGACTGAATACAGTTTTTCTTCATAATCAACACTTAAAGGGAAAAAGTCAATTCCTTCTCGTGGCTGTTTTGACTGAGTAGCTGTTACTAGGGTAACAGTATCTCCATACCTAACAAGGCACGAACCATTAGCTTGCTGTGCAACTTTTCCAATAGTTATGCACAGTTCTCTGCCTGCGAGCATATATTTATATATTTTTTCCATGAGCTACCTCCAATCATTTCTCATTATATAAACTAATAGAGCGGGAAGTCCCGCTCTAATTTAACCTCTGATGCCAAGTTTTTCAATTAAAGAACGATATCTTTCAATATCTTTATTCTCTAGATATCTGAGCAAACCTCTTCTTTGACCAACCATCTTTAAAAGACCTCTTCTTGAGTGATGATCTTTTTTATGTGTTTGTAGGTGATCATTTACTGAATTGATTCTGTAAGTTAAAAGAGCTATCTGAACTTCTGGTGAGCCAGTGTCTCCTTCATGAGTTTTATACTCTTCGATTATTCTGTCTTTTTCTTCTTTTGTTAACATTATTCCACCTCCATTAATATAATTCGCCGTTATCAAAGCTATCGCTGAGGAACGAGCAGCTTTGATAAGGTAACTGACATTATGATATTATCATATACTCTAGAAATTGTAAATCACATTTTTCTTTTTTATATAATTTACATCTTCTTTCATTCGATTAACTAAATCATCAACTTTATCAAAATTAATCTCAGGCCTAATATATTCAATAAATGATATGTCGATTACATCACCATAAAGTGAATCATTAAATCCAATAATGTGATTTTCAATCTTCAATGATTTTTCCTCAAAAGTTGGGTTAAACCCAACACTTGTAGCGCTTTTATAAGTTTTATCACCAATAGTAGTTAAAGTATTGTAAACACCATTTTTTGGAATTACAAAATTGTCTGTTAGTTTGATATTAGCTGTTGGAAAACCTAATTTTGTACCGATACCTTTTCCATGAACTACTTCTCCTTTTATTGTATAGAACCTACCTAATAACTTATTTGCAATATCTATTTTCCCATAAGTTATTAAATTTCTAATGAGTGTACTACTTACGATCTTATCTTCATAGTATATAGGGTTTACTATTACAGCTTGCATTCCATTTTCAGAACATATCCTCTTTAGTGTATCAGTATTTCCAGATGCTTTATATCCAAACTTATAATTATATCCAACAACTACAGATTTGCAATTAAGTTTGTCAACTAATATATTGTTGATAAATTCTTGTGGTGATAATTTCATAACTTCTTCATTAAATTTCATTAAATAAACATTTTCAACTCCAATACTTTCCAAAATATCAAGTTTTTGCTCATTGTTACTTAGTAAACTAGGAGAAGTATTGCTAGTTATACTTTTCGTGTGATTTTCAAATATTAAAACAGACGGTATTAAATTATTGTTTTTTGATATTTCAATCATTCTTTTAATCAAATTTTGATGACCGATATGAATCCCATCGAAATTTCCCAACGCTATTGCAGTTTCTACAGTGTTATAATAATCTTGATTTAATTCTATTATATTCATTGATTACCACCTAGTAAAACTTTTTTCATTTTTAGTATTGTCTGATTGTTAATTAATGCTATCTGACCTATTCCAATGAATATATTATCAGAATATACTCTTAGATTAGTATTAGGAAGGAGACTGTAAGTTGGCTCAACTGATATGCTATTACCATTACATAATTTTACAAAACATTCTTTATTAACGTCGATCCTATCCATATATTCAATGGCTTTATCAATTGGTATTAGAAAGCTAAATTTATTTTCTTCGTGAACAAGGTTATTTAATAAATCATCGTTGATTGAATTTTCTATTTTGAAATTGCCAACTTTAACTCTCTGTAAAAATGACATGTAGCCAAAAGTACCTAACTTGATGCCAATGTTATCACACAGCGACCTTACATAAGTTCCTTTTGAACATTTAACTTTAAAAATAACCTTCTTATTATCCATTATCTTAATTATATTTAAACTTTTAATATTAACCATAGATGGTTTTCTTTCGATTTCTATTCCTAATCTTGCTAATTCATATAATTTTTTTCCTTTTACTTTTTTAGAAGAAAACATAGGAGGTACTTGTTCGATTTCTCCTTCGAATTGTTTAAATGCATCTATTATTTGATTAGATGTAACTTTCTTATTTGATTCGGAAATTGGCTTTCCTTCTTTATCAAAAGTATCCGTTCTTATACCTAAAGTCAACTCTGCAATATACTCTTTATCATGTTCAATAAGATATTCAGAAATTCTAGTTGCATTTCCAACTAGCATTGGAAGAACTCCACATGCCATTGGATCAAGGGTTCCTATATGTCCTATTCTTTTTATGTTCATAATCTTTCTTACAATGTTTACTGCATCGTGAGATGTAATACCTGAAGGTTTATAATAATTCAAGACACCATTCATAGTAAAATTCCTCATATATAATTTTTAATAACTTCAATTATTAAGTTTTCGGACTCATCAATACTTTTTTCTATTGTGCAACCTGCTGCTCTCAAATGTCCTCCACCACCAAAGTGACTACATATTTTATTTGCATCAACATAGTCTTTGGTTCTTATGCTAACACGAGTTAGGCTTGTAGTAATTTCCTTAAGCAATACAGAAACTTCAACTGTTTCTGTATCTCTTAAAAATTCAACAATTCCATCTGAATCTTCAGGTTTTGCATTTGTTTTGCTTAGATTTTCCAAAGTTACTTTTGCAATTGAAACTTTGTTGTCACACAATAACTTTGTTGTGCCAACAACTTCGATAAATAACTTTGTGCGTTCAAGAGATCTATTTTGGTATAATTTTTTATTGATATAATATGCATCTATTCCTGTATCTAAAAGTTTTGAAACTATGATATGAGTACTTGATGTTACATTTTCATACATAAATCTACCGGTATCTGTGCTAATCCCTGCGTATATACATGTTGCTACATTTTCATCAAGTGGCAATTCAAGCTCTTCTATGAGTTTGAAAATTATCTCGCTCGTTGATGATGCTTTTGAATCAACTATGTTTATATTTCCAAAGTTTGTATTGCTTATATGATGATCTATGTTAACTACAATTCCTGAATTTGATAAATATCTTTTATTATCGCCAAGCCTTTCAGGATCGCTGCTATCTAACACAAATAAGATATCAAATTTCAAATCATCTTCTACTTTTATTATTTTGTTTACATAAGGCAGAAACAACAAATCGTTAGGTACGTAATCAGATTTTAATATTGTCACAGTTTTACCCAATTTTTCTAGTGAAATACCAAGTGCTAATATAGATCCAATGTTATCACCATCAGGGTTCAAATGTGATACTATGCCAACATTATTTGATTTGCTTATTTCGGTAGATAAACTTAGCTTCATTGAATTATTCATTTTCAGAATCCCCATCATTTTGTTCTATACTAACATTTTCTTCATTTGATACTTTTTTTATGAGATTTGTCATGTAAATAGCATGTTCTATACTATCATCAATATAGAATATAGGCTCAGGCGTAATTCGAAGGCTTATTTTATCGCCAATAGCTTTTCTTATATATCCCTTTGCACTCTCAAGACCCTTCAGAGTATCTGATTTTTCATCTTCGCTACCTAGCACCGAAACGTATATTTTTGCATATTTTAAGTCTTTTGTAACAACTACTCTGTTCACGCTAGCCATTTTACTGATCCTAGGATCTTTTATATCATTTAGAATCAAATCAGCAACAACTCTTTTTACTTCTTCTGAAATTCTATTTATCCTTTTGTCATTCATTTTCAACACCTCTAATTACTATCGACTTCTTTTAGAATATAAGCCTCTATGTTGTCTCCTTCTTTGATGTCATTGAAATTTTCTAAAGCTAAGCCAGCTTCAAAGCCAGTCTGTACTTCTTTAACATCATCTTTAAATCTTTTTAACGATGAAACTGATCCATCATAGATGACTACATCATCTCTTAACAATCGAATTTTTGAATTTCTTGTAATCTTACCATTTAGCACATAGATGCCTGCAACAGAAGTTCCATTTGGAAGTCTGAACGTAGCTCGAACCGTTGCTCTACCTAAGACTTCTTCGACTATTTTAGGAGCATGCATTCCTTTTATAGCTGCTTGAATATCTTCTATCGCTTCATAAATTACTCTATATGTTCTTATATCGACATTTTCTTTTTTTGCAACTTCAATAGCATTCAAATTTGGTCTGACATTAAAACCAATTACAAGTGCGTTTGATGCAGAAGCTAACATTACATCGCTTTCTGATATACCACCAACACCGCTATGAATGATGTTAACTCTTACTTCATCTGTCTCTAATTTACTTACAGATTGACTTAATGCTTCAATTGAGCCCCTAACATCTGCTTTAATTATTAAATTTAGCTCTTTTAATTCACCTTGTTTAACTCTTTCAAATAGATCATCTAAAGAAACTTTTGTTGTTTGTTTTATTTGTTGCTCTTTGAGTTCATTCTTTTTTAAATCGGCTAAATGCCTTGCTATTTTTTCGTTTTCAACAGCATATATCATTTCACCAGCATTTGGTACTTCTGATAGACCTATTATCATAACAGGGATAGATGGAGTTGCTTTCTTAACTTTTTTACCTTTATCATCAAACATTGCTCTGATTCTTCCACTAGCAGTACCTGATACAACCATATCTCCAACATTTAAAGTGCCTTTTTGTACTAACACAGTTGCAACAGGACCTTTTCCTTTATCTAATTGTGCTTCGATTATTGTCCCAACAGCTTTTCTATTAGGATTTGCTTTTAATTCTTGCATTTCTGCTACTAATAAAACCATTTCAAGCAAATCTTCTATACCTATTTTATTTTTCGCAGATACTGGAACCATTATTGTATCACCACCCCAGTCTTCTGCTAAAACACCATTTTCGGCTAATTCTTGTTTAACTCTTTCAATATTAGCCTCTGGTTTGTCAATTTTATTTATAGCTACAATTATTGGAACATTTGCAGCTTTTGCATGAGATATAGCTTCTATTGTTTGTGGCATTACTCCATCGTCTGCTGCAACAACAAGGATTGCAATATCAGTTATCTTAGCTCCTCTAGCACGCATCGATGTAAATGCTTCATGCCCTGGAGTATCTAAAAACACTATTTTTTTATTGTTTATATTAACAGTATAAGCTCCAATGTGTTGAGTTATTCCACCGGCTTCTTTTCCTGTGACATTTGTATGCCTTATTGCATCTAATAATGAAGTTTTACCATGGTCAACATGGCCCATTACTGTTACAACAGGAGGCCTTGGCAATAGATCTTTAGGATCATCATCATAATCTAATTTATCAATCTCTGATTCTTCTTCATTTTCATTAGTTGAAACATTGATTTTATATCCGAATTCTTCTGCTACTAGCTCAGCAATTTCAGCATCAATAGTTTGATTTTGCGTAGCCATTATACCCAATGGTATAAGTTTTGATATAATTTGAGCTGGATTTAATTGTAATTTTTCGGCTAATTCTTTTACTGTAGTTTCAGTTTCAATTTGTATTGTTTTTTCTATAGTCTTCTCTATCATATCTTTATTATCTATATTATCTTCCTTAAAATGATTTTTTTTCTTGTTAGTTTTTTTATGTTTGGTTTTCTTTTCTACAAATTCTTCGCTTACTTCAGAATTAGTGCTATTTTCTTCTTTATCTTCTATATTATCCTCAGTATCATCGCCTATCTTTTTTTCCTCTTCTAGCAATAATTCTTTAATTAATTTAGCATCTTCTTCATCAATAGAGCTCATATGACTATGAACATTTATATTGAGCTCAGATATTTTTTCAACTAATTCTTTACTTGACATATTCAATTCTTTGGCTAATTCATAAATTCTAATTTTCCCCATCTTAACACCTCCGATTTTTAGGTGGCTTTCATTTTTGTATAACCTCTTTAAGTTTTTGATATATTTCTTCATTAATCTCAGCTTGCAAATGCTTTGATAATTTTTTAGATTTTATTATATCATTTAGACAATCCTCAGATGCACAAATATATGCACCTCTTCCGTTTGCTTTTCCTGTTAGGTCTACACTTACTACGCCGTCATTACTTTTAACTATTCTTATTAGATCTCGTTTTGGCTTCATCTCATTGCAAGCAATACATTTTCTTAGTGGTATTTTTTTAGGACTCACTGACATCATCTCCATTTATACTCTTGTATTGGCTCTCAGATTTAATGTCTATTTTCCATCCAGTCAACTTTGCAGCTAATCTTGCATTCTGACCTTCTTTACCTATAGCCAGAGATAATTGATGGTCAGGAACTATAACTAGTGCTGATTTTTCTTTCTCATTAGAGAATACTTTAAGAACTTTTGAAGGGCTTAAACTATTAGCTATAAAGTCGTCTATATTTTTGCTCCAAATAACTATATCGATCTTTTCACCATTTAATTCGTCCACAATAGCTTTTACCCTAGTACCTTTAAAACCAACACATGCTCCAAGTGGGTCAACATCCTCACTTTTTGAAAAAACAGCTATTTTAGTTCTTGAACCAGCTTCCCTTGCAATAGAGTATATTTCTACTATGCCTTGCACTATTTCAGGAACTTCTATTTCAAACAATCTTTTTACTAAGCTTGCACTTGCTCTTGACAAAATTATTTGTGGCCCCTTTGTGGTCTTTTTTACTTCTGAAATAAGAAGTTTTAATCTGTCTCCTTGATTATATATTTCTCCAGGTATTTGTTCTGCAGGAGGTAATATGCCCTCTATCTTCCCCAGATCTATATATACATTATTCTTTGAAATTCTTTGTACTTGTCCTGTAATAATTTCGTTTTCTCTATTAATGAATTCTTCAAATATCACGTCTCTTTCTGCATCTTTGATTCTTTGTATTACTACTTGCTTTGCTGTTTGAGCTGCAATTCTGCCAAAATCTTTTGGGGTTACTTCTATTCTTATTGAATCTCCAACACTTAATTTTGGGTCTATCTTCTTAGCAGATTCAATTGACATTTGCAGTAATTCATCTTCTAAATCATCATTTTCTACGATTGATTTTATTGCAAATACTTTTACATCACCTGTATTATTATCAATTTCAACTACTACATTTTGTGATGAACCAAAGTTCTTTTTATAGCTGGATATTAGTGCTGATTCTAATGCATCTATAATTATGCATTTTGGAATCCCTTTTTCTTTTTCTATTTCCTCAAGGGCGCTGATGAAATCAACATTCATCCTATTACTCCTCCTCATATTCAAATATTAAAAATGTATAATTTGTCTCATTAATGAAATTAATTCTCTTGGAATTATCATTTTTTCTTCTTCAATTTGTATTGTTACAGTATTTTCATCGTAATCAATTAATATACCTTCTATATGCTTTTTCCCATTAATTGACTTGTATAAATTTACTTCTACTTCTTTCTCTAAATTTCTTTTTATGTCTTGGTCTGTTTTTATTGGCCTATCTAGTCCTGGAGATGAAACTTCTAAATAATATGATGTATCGATCATGTCTAATTCATCTAATTTTTCTCCGATTATCTCACTTACTAACTGACAGTCCTCTAAATTAATTCCTCCATTTTTATCAATGAATATTTTTAAATAATATTCATTTTGCTCCTTAACAAATTCAACATCAACTAGTTCGTATCCTAAATTAGATATCAAATTTTCACTCAATGATTTTACAGACTGAACTATCTCTTTTTTATTCAAATTTTTTCACCATACCTCTTGCAAAAATTAAGAGTGGGATTACCCACTCTTTGAATTACCTGTTAATTGTCTAAATAAATTATATCATAATCACTTAATTAAATCAAATGTTAAAAAGGCTGATTTGATTTGTTTCTGGAAGATTATTTAAACAACCATGCTTGCTTAATGCATCTATTACGGGTCTTGAAGCTTTCCCCCTAAGGACTAGTTCTTCAATTGATAAGAATGGAGCTTTTGCCCTTTCTTCTACTAACTTTCTAGCTGCATTTTCCCCAATGCCTTCAAGTGTTTTAAGGGGAGGAATGATTCCATCACTTCCTATTAGGAATTTATCGCTGTCTGACTTGTAAAGGTCAACTTTTTCGAACTTCAAACCTCTTGCGTACATTTCCAAGGCGACTTCTAAAATTGTCAATTGGTTTTTCTCTTTGGCTGTAGCCTCATTGTTTTTATTTTCAATTTCTTCAATTTTAGCCTTTATTGAATTTTTCCCTTGTAGGATAAGTTCTGCATCAAAATCACTTGCCTTAGTTGTAAAATAAGTTGCATAGAAAGCCTCGGGATAATGAACTTTAAAATATGCAATTCTAAAACTCATAGTTACATAAGCTGCGGCGTGTGCCTTTGGAAACATGTATTTTATTTTGTTACATGATTCTATATACCATTCAGGTACATTTAAATTTCTCATTATTTCTTGATCTTCTTGACTTAAACCTTTGCCTTTTCTTACTTTCTCCATAGTGAAAAAAGCTTTTTTCTTATCTAATCCCGCATTTATCAAGTACAGCATTATGTCTTCTCTTGTGGATATAACATCCTTTAAAGTAGCAACATTATTTTTGACTAAATCTTGAGCATTGTTTACCCACACGTCAGTCCCATGTGAAAGACCAGATATTCTTACCAATTCGGAGAATGTAGTTGGTGATGTTTCTACTAACATTTGGCGAACAAATTTTGTACCAAATTCAGGTATGCCAAGAGTTCCTACAGGGCAATTAATGTCATCTGGTGTAATTTTAAGAGCTTTTGTACTCGTAAACAGACTCATTGTTTCTTTGTCATCAAGTGGTATCAACAACGGATTTATTCCTGTGAGATCCTCTAACATTTTAATAATAGTTGGTACGTCATGACCTAAGATATCTAGTTTTAATATTCTTCCACTAATAGAGTGATAATCAAAATGTGTAGTAATTACTCCTGATGAGTTGTCATCTGCTGGGTACTGAATCGGTGTAAAATCGTGGATATCTTTATAATGAGGAACAATCATAACACCTCCTGGGTGCTGTCCAGAGGTTCTTTTAATCCCGGTACACCCTTTAACTAGTCTATTAATTTCAGCTTGACTAATTGGAATATTCTTCTGCTCATAATATTTTTTTACAAATCCATAAGCTGTTTTTTCAGCTATAGTTCCAATTGTTCCGGCTCTAAAAACCTTGCCTTCACCAAAAAGCTCTTCAGTGTATTTATGAGCAATAGGTTGATATTCACCCGCAAAATTTAAATCGATATCAGGTTCTTTATCTCCTTCAAACCCTAGGAATACTTCAAAAGGAATATCATGACCATCTTTTTTCAATAGTTTGCCACATACAGGACAAGTCTTATCTTCCAAATCGAACCCTGAAGCAACTTTGCCATCAACGAAAAATTCTGAATGGTGACAAACATCACATATATAATGCGGTGGTAGAGGATTAACTTCTGTTATTCCACTCATTGTTGCCACAAAGGAAGAACCAACAGAGCCTCTAGAACCTACTAAATATCCATCTTGCATCGACTTTGCAACTAATTTTTGAGCTATTATATATAATACGGAATAGCCATTATCTATTATGGAATTCAATTCCCTGTTTAGTCTCTCCTCCACAATGTTTGGTAAGGGGTCTCCATAGATTTCTACAGCCTTATTATAAGCCATATTCTTAAGTTCTTCATCAGCTCCATCAATTTTGGGTGGGAATGTTCCATCAGGTATAGGTTTTAATTTATCAATTAAATCGCTAATTAAATTAGTATTTTTAATTACGACTTCTTCAGCAATTTCTTCTCCAAAATAGAGAAATTCTTCCAACATTTCGTCAGTTGTCTTAAAATAAAGTGGAGGCTGATAATCAGCGTCGTGAAATCCTTGACCACACATTATAATTCGTCTATAGATTTCGTCTTCGGGATTCAAGAAATGTACATCTCCAGTTGCTACAACAATTTTGTTTCTTGACTTTGCTAAATCATATATTTTTCTATTAATATCTTGTAATTCATCTTCACTTTTTACTACTCCTTCTCTTACTAAGTGATAATTGTTAGCAATTGGTTGAATTTCAATATAATCGTAGAAATCGATAATTTCATTAACTTCAGATAGCGGTTTATTTGAAAGTATCGCTTTATAAACTTCACCAAGTTCACATGCACTTCCAATTATCAAGTTCTTTCGGTATTTTTTAATTAAACTCTTTGGCATTCTAGGTTTTCTGTAGAAATATTCCAAATGGGATTTTGAAATTAGATTGTATAAATCTTTAATTCCATCTTGATTTTTAGCTAGTATTATGCAATGGAATACATCTTTCTTATTTATATTCGAAAAGCTTAAACCTGTATTTAATTTATTCGGTGTATTAATTCCCTTTTCTTCAAGAATATCTAACATCTTAATCAAGATATCTCCAGTTGCTTTTGCATCATCTACGGCTCGATGATGATTTATAAGCTCAACATTTAAAAATTTTGCTATAATATTGAGCTTATGGCTTTTTAAATTTGGGAATAGAGCTCTTGATAATTCTAAAGTGTCAAGAACTGCATTGTTAAGATTGATCTTCATATGATTGCAAGCTTCCCGTATAAATCCTACATCAAAAGAGGCATTGTGGGCTACTAAAATTGAATTTCCAATGAAATTTAGAAATTCTGGTAAAACATCTTCTATTTTAGGCATATCTGCTACCATATCATCAGTGATACCGGTTAGGGATGTTATATTGCTAGGTATAGGTATTCCGGGATTAATCAACTGTTCGAACTTATCAATTATGATTCCGTTTTTTATTTTAACTGCTCCTATTTCAGTAATCTTATCGTTACGTGCTGACAATCCGGTAGTTTCAATATCAAATACTACAAAATCGTCAAGTACATTATGATTTTCGTGATTGGTGATTATTTCTTTTTGATCATTTACCATATATGCTTCAACACCATAGATGATTTTTATTTCATTTTCAAATTCACTTGCTTCTGGAAATGCCTGTACAACACCATGATCGGTTATCGCAATAGCTTTGTGACCCCATTCAATGGCTCTTTTGATTATACTTTTAGCTGAGCTAATGCCATCCATTGTACTCATATTAGTATGAAGGTGGAGTTCTACCCTTTTGTTTGAATTTAAGTCTCTTTTGTTTTCTTTATCTACAGGATTCATTGATTTTACCATTAAGGTGATTTCTCTACTAAAACTATCAAAAATAACATCACCATTTACATATAAAGATACTCCTTCCTTTAATACTTCTTCATAATCATCAATTGAATCACAAGAAATGAATAATTTGCATTGTATAGAGTTTGTAAAATCAGTGATATAGAATGATAGAAGTTTTTTATTCCCTTTTATATCCTTATAATTTAAATCGAAGATTTCCCCAAAGATTGTAACATTCCCTGAACTTAGATTGATATTAATAATATCTGTTGTTTTAGAAATCAGTGTTTTATCAAAAACTTTATTCTTGCGCTTATCAAATTTAAGCGTTTTAGCCTGTTTGTTCTTCGAATTATCTAATTGATTGATTTCTTTAATAATTTCTTGCTCTTTAGAATTTTGATCTATGAAAAAAGTTTCTATATTTTGACTTTCACAAATTGATACTATCAACTTTTTATTCAAAACAGATTTTAAAAATTCTTTTATTTCTGAATGAAGACCATTTAAATTAAACGAATGTAAAGAAACTTCATTTGGAAATATAATTTGTACTGACTCCTCATCATTATAAATTATCAAATTTTCAATCCAAGAATTACTTGAGGGTATATGATTTGTTATCATTGATACAATATAGTTTTTGCTAAAATCAACATCTTCAATTAAATCATTAGCAAATATTAATGATATATCATAGTCTGGAAATGTATTTTTAAAAGAACTATGAATCAATTCAATATATTTTTCGTTAAAATTAGATGGAGTGATCAAGTTTATTGATAACGTTGATTTATTTGGGTCAAAAATCACTTTTTCTATATACACATTTTTGATTTCTGCTAATGGGTTGTTATTAGGGAAAAATTTTATTAAAGCTTGAAACTCAGAAAGCATAGTAATCTACTCCTAGCAATCATAATTTTTCAATTTCATTTAGTAATTCTTCTAGCAAATTTTCTTCTTTTACTTTCTTAATTATTTTACCTTTTTTAAATATTAAACCTTCGCCAATGCCTCCAGCAATACCTATATCTGCCTCTTTTGCTTCTCCAGGTCCATTAACCACACATCCCATAATAGCAACTGTTAACGGTTTGTCTATAGTCTCAAGAGCATTTTCTACTTCTTCTGCTAGTTTTAGCAAATTAATCCTTGTTCTTCCACATGTTGGACAAGATATAAGTGTTAATCCTTCTTTTCTTAATCCCAGAGATTTTAAAATTTCCTTTCCAACTTTAACTTCCTCTACAGGATCAGAAGTTAAAGAAACCCTTATTGTGTCACCAATACCCATTGCTAAAAGAGTGCCTATCCCAATAGACGATTTAATTGTCCCTCTCCATGGAGTTCCAGCTTCGGTAACTCCCAAGTGTAGTGGGTAATCTACTAATTCTGATATCTTCTTGTAGGATTCTATAGTAAGAGGTACAGAACTTGCCTTCAGTGATATTTTAATATTATTAAAATTTAAACTCTCTAAAAGTTTAATTTGTTCTAATGCACTTTCTACAATGGAATTTTCATTAACACCATTGTATTTTTCAAGAAATTCCTTCTTGATAGAACCAGAATTTACTCCCACTCTTATAGATATATTAGCGTCATTACAAGCTTTGACTATTTCTTTGACTCTTTCTTCATTTCCTATGTTTCCTGGATTGATTCTTAGTCCATCAATATCGTATTTTACAGCGCTTAAAGCTAATCGATAATCAAATTGAATGTCGCCAATTATAGGCATTTTGATTTGTTTTTTTATTTCTTTAATCGCTTTAGCATCCTCATCTGTATTAATAGCTACTCTTATTATGTCGCAACCATATTTCTCTAATTCAAGCATTTGTTTTACAGTGCTTTCAATATCCTGAGTTATTGTATTTGTCATAGACTGAATGCTAATTGGAGCATCTCCACCTACATATACGTTTCCAACTTTTATTTTCTTTGTTTTTTTTCTAATCATATTCATTTCTCCTAAAATAAATTAGTTCTTAATATATCATTATAAGTTACGAATATCATAAGGGCAAATAATAGAATCAGACCAATAAAGTGAATTAAACCTTCTTTTTTTGGATCTATTGGTTTTCCTCTCAGTAACTCTACTATAAGAAATACTATTCTACCACCATCCAGCGCTGGAAATGGAAGCAAATTTATGAAACCTAAATTTACACTTATGAAACCCAAAAGATAGAGTAAACTAATTATTCCTTGATTGGCTGCTTGATTAACAGCTGATATTACTCCTAGAGGGCCTGACAAATCATCTGCAGATACATTGCCTTTAAATGCAGTTGTAATGAAATTCGTCATTAATTTTATAAAATACGCTGTATTGGAAAAACCCTCTTTAACTGCTGTTATAAAATTCCCTTCTCCTTTAGGCACTATGCCAATAACATTTCTTCCATCTTCATTCCTTGGAGTAACTTGAATGCTCATGATATCATTATTCCGTTCGATCATGATTTCTAATTGTGTTTCTGTATTGGAATTTTCAATAGCTTCCACAATGTCATCCCATGAATTTATATCTTTCCCAGAGATTGAAATTATCTTATCTCCAGGTTCTAATCCAGCCAATTCTGCAGGACTATTATCTATAATTTCAGATATTGTTGTAGTAGGTTCACCTATCATAAATGAAACAATTGACAATACTATTATAGCAAGAATAAAGTTCATAATTGCACCAGCTGCAACTACGGCTATTCTTGCCAGTGGACTTTTTTTCGAGAAGCCTCTCGGGTCGTCAGATTCTTCATCTTCACCTTCCATTTTTACGTATCCTCCAATTGGAAGAGCTCGTATCGAGTATTCTGTATCCCCGTATTTTTTATGATAAAACCTAGGCCCCATGCCAATTGACAGTTCATTCACTTTTATTCCAACAATTTTTGCAACTGTAAAATGACCCAATTCATGAAGAAAAATGACAATTAAAAAAACAAATATTGCTGCTAAAGCTGTCATACCTATACCACCTCATTTATTATAAAAAGAATTTTGTAAAATAAAAAACTATTGGTGCAACAAAAATTATGCTATCAAATCTATCTAGAATGCCTCCATGACCAGGTATTATATTACCATAGTCTTTTATACCAGCTTCTCTTTTTAGTTTAGAAGCCGCTAAATCACCGATTTGCGCAAGCATAGAAGCAATAATGGCTAGCAAGGCAATTAACCATAATGGTTTTATTGCAAAGTAATAACTGTAGATTAAAGTCGTAATTAAACTACCAATAATTCCACCGATTGCTCCTTCAACTGATTTTTTAGGACTAAGTTTAGGACTAAGCTTATGTTTTCCCATAGTACTACCTACTAAGTATGCAAAAGTATCAGTACCGAAAGCAATAGTAAATATCATCCAAATATATTTTGTATTTCCTAGATAAGAAATATTTATCATCATATAAGGAATATATATTATTGAAAAAAAAGTTGATGTAATATCTATAAAATGAATTTTGTCATTTACTACATAAAGTATTAATAGAATTAAAGCTATTAATATCATAGTCATGTTGTTGTTAAAATCTAGATATATTGAAAGATAAATGAAAAAACAGGACAGAAAACCAACCCATTCAATTGGTTTTATTGAAAGGTTTATTAATGCTTTAAATATTTCTCTTAAACCTATAATTGATATTATGAGTAAAGATATATTTAATAATGTACCACCCTTTAATATAACTAAGATTAAAAAAGATAAACCTATAATCCCAGACAAAACTCTTTTCTTTAAATTTTCCAATTAAACTCCTCCAAATCTTCTTTGCCTATTTTGAAAATCGTTTATTGCTATGAAAAAAGATCTCTTGTTAAAATCAGGCCAATATTGGTCTGTGAAATATAATTCGGAATATGCTGATTGAAATGTTAAAAAATTACTTAATCTTTGTTCGCCGCTTGTTCTAATTATTAAATCTGGATCAGGTTGACCATTAGTATATAAATATCTTTTAAATTCATCTTCATTTATATTATTAATATTAATTAAACCATCATCATAATCTTTTACTAATTTCTTAATTGCATCGATTATTTCAGTTCTAGATCCATAATTTAATGCTATATTTAATACCATTCCACTGTTGTCTTTAGTTTTATCAACCGCTCTTTTCACTTCAGCTAAAGCGTTAGAAGGTAACTGTTCTATGTTTCCAAGTGCAATTATCTTGATGTTATTTTTCATTAATCTTCTGAGTTCTTTTCTGATAAAAATTATTAATAGATTCATCAAAGTATCTATTTCTATTTTTGATCTTTTCCAATTTTCAGTTGAAAATGCATATAATGTTAAATTAGTGATTCCAATATCATTTGCTGCTTCAACTACATCAATAACGCGTTTCATACCTTCCTGATGTCCTAAATGTCTTGGCAATCCTTTTTCTGTCGCCCATCTTCCATTGCCGTCCATAATTATTGCTACATGAGATGGTATCTTGGAAAGATCTAATTTGAAATCATCATCTATATTCATAGTAAATGTACCCCCATCAATAAAAAACCCTTCAAGATGAAGGGTTAAATTTCAAGTAGCTCGTCTTCTTTTTGCTTTGTTATTTCATCAATTTCTTCAATATATTTGTCAGTAATTTTTTGCATTTCCTCTTCTGCTAGTTTTCTTTCATCTTCGGAAATTTCTTTATCCTTTTCAGCCTTTTTGATTTTTTCTAAGGCTTCTCTACGTGTATTTCTAATTGCTACTTTTGCGTTTTCAGCACTTTTTTTAACTAACTTTATTAGTTCTTTACGTCTTTCTTCGGTCAATTGAGGAATTAATAGTCTTATAACTTTCCCATCGTTAGAAGGGTTTAGTCCTAAATCCGATTTTAATATCTCTTTTTCAATAATTGGTATTAATTTAGAATCCCAAGGTTGAATTACAAGCAGCCTAGGTTCTGGTGCAGTAATGCTTGCTACTTGCTTTAAAGGTGTGATTTGACCATAATAATCTACTGAAATTCTTTCGAGCAACGCTGGATTTGCTCTTCCAGCTCTTATAGCCTGAAGTTCTTCTTTATAAACTGCAATTGTTTTCTTCATTTTTTGTTCTGCTTCTTTATGAATCTCTAACTGCATTTACAAATCCCCCTTTATATTTGTACCAATTTTTTCTCCTAAAACAACGTTTACAATATTATCTGGCTCATCTATTCCGAATACCACTAAAGGTATGTTATTGTCCATGCAAAGAGATGTTGCTGTTGAGTCCATTATACCCAAACCTAAGTTAAGTATATCAATATAATTTAAAGTGTCAAATTTTTTCGCATTTTTATTTATCTTAGGGTCTGAATCATATACACCGTCTACTCCTTTTTTAGCTAATAAAATTACATCCGCTTCTATTTCAGCAGCACGTAACGCAGCTGTAGTGTCAGTTGAAAAAAATGGGTTTCCTGTTCCAGCTCCGAAGATAACAACTCTTCCCTTCTCTAAATGCCTTATTGCTCTTCTTCTAATATATGGTTCAGCAATTTGCCTCATCTCAATTGCAGATTGGACTCTTGTGACAACATCTATTTTTTCAAGCGCATCCTGCAATGCTAATGCGTTCATCATAGTGCCTAGCATTCCCATATAGTCTGAAGTTGCACGATCCATATCTTTTGAGGACCTACCACGCCAAAAGTTTCCACCACCAACAACTATTGCGACTTCAACACCAAAATCATGAATTTTTTTAATCTGATAAGATATATTCTTAACCGTATCAAGGTCTATTCCTATTCCATTATTTCCCGACAAAGCTTCTCCACTTAATTTCAATATGATTCTCTTGTATTGAAGGTCCATATGTACACTCCTTTAATATCTTATAAAGGAGAACAACAAGTGTTCTCCTATAAACAGTTACATGTTCATTTGTTTTGCAACTTCTTCAGCAAAATTTTCTTCTCTTTTTTCAAGCCCTTCTCCAACTTCATATCTTGTAAATCTTCTTATTACAATATTTTCGCCTATTTTTGAAATTAATTGAGCTAATACATCTTTAACTTTCAGGCTTGGATCTTTTATAAATGGTTGATCAAGTAGGCATACGTCCTCAAAATATTTTTCCATTCTTCCTTCAACTATTTTCTCAGCGACATTAGCGGGTTTACCTTCATTTATAACTTTATTAGTTTGAATTTCTCTTTCATGTGCAATTTCATCTGCACTTAGATTTTCTCTAGAAACTACTTTTGGATTCGATGCAGCTACTTGCATCGCCATGTCTTTAACGAATTGTTTGAACTCATCATTTTTGGCAACAAAATCTGTTTCTGAATTAACCTCTATTAAAACACCGATTCTCCCACCGTGAATATAAGCATCTACTAATCCTTCAGCTGCAATTCTACCAGATTTTTTTGAAGCTGAAGCCAATCCTTTTTCTCTAAGATAATCTATCGCTTTATCTATATCTCCATTGGTTTGTTCAAGTGCTTTTTTACAATCCATCATACCAGCACCAGTTTTTTCTCTTAGTTCTTTAACTAAAGAAGCACTTATAGCCATTTTATCACTCCTATTTTTATTCTTCTATATCTACTATATCTTCAGAAATTTTATCATTGGTTTCTTCAACAGAGAATTGTTCTCCTTGTCTAGCCTCAATTACAGCATTAGCAATAGTTTCTGTGATAAGTTTTACAGCTCTTATTGCGTCATCATTTCCAGGTATTACATAATCCACTTCGTCTGGATCACAATTAGTATCTACTATTCCTATTACTGGTATTCCTAGTATATGAGCTTCCTTAACAGCTATTCTTTCTTTTCTAGGATCTACAACAAACAAAACGTCTGGAACTCTATTCATATTTTTTATTCCACCGAGGAATTTTTCTAATCTTTCTCTTTCGTGTTTTAATTGTATAACTTCTTTTTTAGGAAGAACATCAAAAGTGCCATCTTCTTCCATTTTTTCTAACTCATGAAGTCTATCAATTCTTTTTCTGATAGTTTTGTAGTTTGTTAGCATTCCACCCAACCATCTTTGGTTAACATAGTGCATACCACATCTTTTTGCTTCTGTTTCTATAGCTTCTTGTGCCTGCTTTTTAGTTCCTACAAAGAGAACTTCTCCTCCATTAGCAACTATATCTTTCATAACGGCGTATGCTTCGTCTATCATCTTAACAGTTTTTTGCAAATCAATAATATAGATCCCATTTCTTTCTGTAAAGATGTACTTTGACATTTTGGGGTTCCATCTTCTAGTTTGGTGACCAAAGTGAACTCCTGCTTCTAATAAATTTTTCATTGATACTACTGACATATTTGCACCTCCAAGTTTTTTTCCTCCACTTCACTCATTTGCACAAGGACTCAATCAGAGAACCCCTTGCACATCATGATGTGTGTGTAATTCCTCAAATAGTATAGCATACTATAATTATAAATTCAACAATTAGTAAATTAAAAATAATCGCTTATAAGCGATTATTTTCTAAATATTATTTATTTCTTCTTAATTCCTCAATGAGCTTGTCATTTAATACTTTAATATGAGTACCTTTCATTCCTAAAGATCTTGATTCTATAACTCCTGCACTTTCGAATTTTCTTAGCGCATTTACAATTACAGATCTAGTTATACCAACTCTATCAGCAATTTTACTTGCAACAACTAAACCTTCCATTCCATCAAGTTCTTCAAATATATATTCCATTGCTTCTCGTTCTGAATAGGAAAGAGTACCTAAAGCCATGTCTACTACTGACTTCTTTCTAGCTTCTTCCTCTATTTCTTCGCTTTTAGCTCTAAGTATTTCCATACCAACAACGGTTGCACTATATTCGCAAAGAATTAAGTCTTCTTCACTAAAATCTTTTCCAAACCTAGCAACTACTAGTGTGCCAAGCCTAGAACCACCACTGTTTATCGGAATTATTGTTGAAACTTTATCTGGATATTCGCATTTTGAAGTTTGATCAAAAACACATATATCGACATCTTTTATGTTTTCTTTTGTTTCACTGATTTTTAAAAGTTCTTCATTGTATTTCTTAGGGAATCTGCCTTCTTTGACAACTTCACTATTTACAATATCACAATCAAATCCTTCTGATAGTGCATAACCCAATACCCTTCCTTTCGTGCTTGCTATATAGACATTAGCTTCAAGAATATCAGATAGTATTTTGCTTAGTTCCGTAAAAGATATAGGTTTTGAGCCATAACTTTGAAGTGTTTTATTTAGTCTTCTTGTTTTTTTCAATAAACTTTCCATATTTACCTCCTCTATTATTTATCTAAAACAATTCAGAATTTTCATCACATATATAACATACTATATATTTCAAGAATTGTACAGATATTTTTTATATTTTAAATATTTTTATTATATCCACACTTATCATTAGTACAAATTATTGATTTACTTTTTTTAGTTTGCTTAATTACCATCATGCTTCCACACTTTGGACATTTTTCTTGTACAGGTTCTTGCCAAGAATTAAATTCACAATTAGGATAATTAGAACAGCCATAGAACAATCTGCCTTTTTTTGTTCTCTTTTTAACTATTTCTCCATCTTCACATAATGGACATTTAACACCTATTTTTTCCAAGATGGGTTTAGCGTTTTTGCATTCTGGATAACCCGGACAAGCTAAAAATTTGCCATATTTGCCTATTTTTATCACCATTTTTCTACCACATTTTTCACAAATTTCATCAGATTCTTCATATTTAAGTTCAATTTTTTCTATTTCACTTTCAGCTTTTTCTAATGCATTTTCAAACTTCAAATAGAATTCTTTAATCACATCTTGCCAGTTTAGTTTACCTTCAGCAATTTCATCAAGCTGGTTTTCTAGTTGAGCAGTAAATTCTTCATTAATTATTTCACTGAAATAACTAATTAATATATCATTTACAATTGTACCAAGTTCAGTAGGGTAAAAAGTTTTTTTATCAAGAGTTACATAACCTCTCGATAATATTGTCGATATGGTTGGTGAATATGTGCTTGGCCTTCCTATTCCAAGATCTTCCATTGTTTTAATCAAAGATGCTTCAGTATATCTCGATGGCGGCTGAGTAAAATTTCTTTTTTCTTCAACTTTTATCAGATCTAATTTTTCACCTACACTTAATTCTGGTAGTACAATATCATTTTGTTCTTCGTCTGCTGTTGTATAAACTTTTAAAAACCCGCTAAAATGCAATTTAGAGCCATTGCATTTAAAAATATATTCTCCATTTTTTATTTTTACAGATACTGTGTCATATATTGCGTCTGACATCTGTGAACCAATAAATCTGTCCCAAATTAGCTTGTATAATTTATATTGTTCTTTCGTCAAAGAATCCTTTATTTTGTCAGGCCACAGATTTAAATGTGCTGGCCTTATTCCTTCATGAGCATCTTGTGTTTCTTTTTTAGCCTTCTTAGAATAAGTATTTCCTCCATTTGAATATTCCTTGCCATAATTTTGTAAAATAAAATCTTTAGCTGCTTCAACAGCTTCTGCAGAAATCCTAGTCGAATCGGTTCTCATATATGTTATTAGACCAGTAGTTCCTTCTCCCTTTACATCAATTCCCTCATACAGTTGCTGCGCAATCATCATTGTTTTCTTTGAAGTATAACCCAATTTCTTCGATGCGTCTTGCTGTAAAGTACTTGTTGTATATGGTGGATAGGGGCTTCTTTTTCGCTTGGTTTTTTTAATATCGTAGATGATATTTTCATTATTTTTGATTTCACGTAATATATTTTTTGCTTCGTCTTCATTTCTAATTTTCAGTTTTATCTCTTTATCATTTACTATTTGATGGCTAAGCATAGCTTCGAATTTATCATTCTCTTTTCTGAAAAATCCTTTAATTGTCCAATATTCTTCAGGAATAAACTCATTTATTTCATTCTCTCTATCGCATATTAACTTCACAGCTACTGACTGTACTCTACCTGCACTTAATCCTTTTTTTACTTTTTTCCAAAGGATAGGGCTGATTTTATATCCTACCAATCTATCTAACACTCTTCTTGCTTGCTGTGCGTTATATAGATTTTCATCAAGTTTTCTTGGCGATTTTATAGAATTTTTAACTGTATCTTTAGTAATTTCATGGAATTCAACTCTGCAAGGAGTATTTTTGTCTATATCTAAAAGGCTAGCTAAATGCCAAGATATAGCTTCGCCTTCACGGTCAGGGTCTGTAGCAAGAAAAACATTATCTGATTTTTTAGCTTCTTTTTTTAGATTACCTACAATAGTACCTTTTCCTCTAATTGTTATATATTCAGGTTCAAAATTATTTTTTATGTCTATTCCTAACCTACTTTTAGGTAAATCCCTTATATGACCTAATGAAGCGATGACTGTATAATTTTTACCTAACATTTTACTTATTGACTTTGCTTTTGCAGGTGATTCAACAATCACCAAATTTTTAGTCAAAATAACACCTCCAAATTAACTAGCAAATAGTGAAAATACTTGGTGTGAGTTCTTTAACAACTCCTTTGATTTCAAGAATAGTAAGAGTACTATTTACTATGTTTATATTTAAACCGGATTTCAAAGCTATTAAATCGCAATGGAGCGGTCCGTCTTTTAATAATGCATATATCGAACTCTCAGTATCGCTTAACTCAACACAATTTGTATATGCTTTAGTATTATATTCGAGATGCAATATATTTTCAAGCTCTGCTAATATATCTTCTACACCTTGAACTAATTTTGCTCCATCTTTTATTAAAGAATTTGTCCCTTCACTGTACAAACTATTTATGTTACCTGGCAAAGAAAACACTTCTTTTCCCTGATTTAATGCATGATTTGCAGTAATTAGAGACCCCGAATTTTTTTGCGCTTCTATGACTAAAACACCAGAGCTAAGACCTGATATAATTCTATTTCGTTGTGGGAAATTATATTTAAATGGCTCTGTATCAGGCGAAAATTCACTAATAATTAAGCCATTATTTTCTATTTCGTCATATAATGTCTTATTTGATTTTGGGTAAATTTTATTAATTCCACAACCCAAAACTGCAATAGTTAGACCATTATTTAAGAGAGCAGTTTTATGAGCTATAGTATCTATTCCATATGCAAGTCCGCTAACAATAGCTAGATTATATTCTATCAACTCTTTTGTGAATTTCTCACAAGCCCATTTCCCATAAAATGTAGGCTTCCTAGTTCCAACAATTGCTATTGAATTTGAATTAATTATTTCAATGTTTCCCTTATAATATAATACACTTGGTTTATCTGAGATATATCTTAGATTAATTGGATATTCTTTGCTGTTTATAGTTATAATACCAATATTATTTGTTTCTTTCATGTTATAAATTTTTTCTAAAACTTCGTCTATATTAGAAGATACCATTCTGTCTATTATATTTGGATTAAGCAATCCAATATTTTCCAAATCTTTTTTAGTTATGTACAAAATATCATTCATATTTTCAAAAATGTTTATTAGCCTATCTATTTTATCACTATTAAGGCCAATATAGTTCAACCAAATAATTATTTCATCATCACAATATCCCATTTAACATTACCTCCAATATTTTTTATCTAAGCTTCTATATCGAATAGCTTCAGATAAATGGTAATCGTCAATAATTTCTTTTTGGTCTAAATCAGCTATAGTTCTAGCTACTTTCAATATTTTGTTATAGGATCTGGCACTAAATTTGTACTTTTCAAATGCCTTTGCCATCAAGAGTTCTGCTGACTTTGACAACCTACATATTGATTTAATTTCTTTGTTCGACAAATTAGCATTGTAAATTGTATTTTTAGTAGAATTTCTATTTTTTTGAATTAATCTTGCTTGTTCGACTGTGTTCTTAATGTCATTAGATGAGATCTCTTTAGAGTCTTTGCTGAGATCAGAATAATTAACAGGGAGCACTTCTATATGAATATCTATTCTATCTAATAAGGGATGACTTATTTTGTTGAGATATTTTTCAATAGATGCTTGACTACAAGTACATTGATGAAATGGATCACCAAGATTACCACATGGGCAAGGATTCATGCTTGCTACGAACATGAAATTTGAAGGATATGTAATTGATGCATTTACTCTTGATATATGTACAAATCCATCTTCTAGTGGTTGCCTTAAAACTTCTAGGACATTTTTTTGAAATTCTGGCAATTCATCAAAAAATAAAACCCCTCTATGTGCCAGCGATACTTCTCCTGGCTTTGGTATTTTACCTCCACCTATTATTGCGATGTTTGATGATGAATGATGTGGTGCTCTAAATGGTCGCTCAGTAATCAATCTATTATCTGATAACAGACCCGCTATGCTGTAAATTTTTGTAACTTCAATGGATTCTTCAACACTTAAAGAAGGTAATATTGTTGGCAATCTTCTTGCAGACATGGTTTTGCCTGAACCGGGGGGACCAACTATAAGCATATTGTGAGAGCCGGCTGCTGCTATTTGCATAGCTCTTTTTAATCCTTCTTGTCCTTTTATATCTGAAAAATCAACATTACTACTTACACTATTGGAACTATAAGCTTTCCCTTTGTAAGCTTCTATAGTTACATTACCATTTAGAAAATCACAGACTTGTTTTAAATTGACTACTGGTATAATATCGACATCATCTATGATTGCACATTCATCTTTATTAGAATCTGGAATGATAAATTTATTTATTCCATATTCTCTCATTGATATTATCATTGGTAACGCTCCAATTATAGGGTTGATTGATCCATCTAAAGATAATTCTCCCAAATAAACACAGTTAAAATCTGGTAAATTAACAATTTCTGCTGCAGCTAATATCCCTATGGCTATTGATAAATCCATTTGGGAACCATCTTTCTTCAAGTTAGCAGGTGCAAGATTGATCGTAATGCGATTTAATGGAAATTCAAATTCTGAGTTCTTTATTGCGCTTCTTACTCTTTCTTTGGATTCTTTAATTGCTGTATCAGGCAATCCTACTATATTGAAAGCAGGAAGACCTTTTGACAGATCAGTCTCTACATCAACTATATGACCATTTAATCCCTGCAATACACATGTTTTAAGTTTAGAGTACATCAGCACTCACCTCGTTTTAATATAATTTACCATGCAATAAAAGCATTTTTGATATATATAATCTTATTATTATCCAATGGGTATACTTCTGCAACATCATACCTAACTTGAACATTATTTAATTTGTTCATTTGTATGTACAGCAAAGAGGTATTTATTATTTTCATTTGCTTTCGTTTATCCACTGCTTCAGATGGTCTGCCATACATATTATTATTTCGCGTTTTTACTTCAATAAACACTAAAACTTCTTTATCTATTGCAATTATGTCAATTTCACCAATTCTATTTCTGTAATTATGAGATAATATCTTGTAATTATTAGACTTTATGTACTCTAATACTAGTTTTTCACCTTCATCTCCGATATTCTTATTATTCATAATCATTTAGACCTCATAATATTTTTTAAAAATGTTTTTCTATGCATATCTGAAGCTCCATATTTATTTATCAATTCTATGTGTTCAGCAGTGCCATAGCCTTTATTCTTATATAATTTGTATTGGGGGTATATCATGTCCCATTCGTGACAAAGATTATCTCTATAAACTTTTGCTACTATCGATGCACATGATACATGGTGAATTAAATCATCTGCATGATTTAATGAAACCTGATCAATATTTATGTCTAATTTTTCCGCATCAACAATTGCAACTATTTTATCCGTTGAAACTTTAGACCTCTCAATGAGACTGTTCACAGCATTTTTCATTGCAAGTCTAGTAGCTTGTTTAATATTGATTTCATCTATAATCTGGCTGTCAATAGTACATAATGAGTAGTCAATGCAATAATTAATTATTACTTTATTAAGATATTCTCTTTTTTTAGGAGATAATTTTTTAGAGTCTTTAACATCTAATATGCGAAAATATTTAGGTAATATTACTGCACAAGCAACGACATCTCCAAACAAAGAGCCTCTCCCAACCTCATCTACACCAATGATATAATCATACCCCTTTTTATATAATTCTAATTCGATTTGATTCATATTTATACCTCTTTGGGACTTTCTAGAGAAATTCTACCTAACAATCCTTTTCTAAAATCATCTATTATTATATTAGCAGCTTTGTCTAAATCAAGTATAGATCCTTTCAATAGGCAACCTCTTTTTAAAGCAATGTTTTCTAATATAACATCAGGTTCTTCAATATTATTATTTAAATTATAACGGCTAATTAAAAACATTTTGTTTATAGAATTCAACTTCTCAATTAACTTTAATGAAAGAGTTAGAGTATCTAGTATTTCATCTTTTATGGATCCAACAAATGCCAAATTTAAACCAACATTTTCTTCTTCAAATTTTGGCCATAATACACCAGGTGTATCTAATAAATAGATTCCATCATTTGAATTAATCCACTGTATAGATTTAGTAATACCAGGTTTGTTCCCTGTCTTTGTAGACTTTCTATTTGCTATTCGATTAATTAGCGTTGATTTGCCTACATTTGGTATACCTACAATCATAACTTTAATAATCTTTTTATCGATTGTTTTTTTTGTTAAATCAATCAATTCATCAATTCCATCACCTATTGATGAATTTAGAAAAACACAATCAATCCCATTCTCGTTATAATATTTTTTCCATCTATTATTGGTATAAGGATCGGCTAGGTCAGATTTATTTAGAACGACAATCTTCTTTTTTTGACCTAGTATAGTATTAATTGAAGGATTTTGACTGCTGTAGGGAATTCTTGCATCTAGCAATTCATAAACTATGTCCACCAATTTAAGATTGGTTTTTATAGACTCAGTCGTCTTCTTCATATGACCTGGATACCAGTTAATATTTATATTCATACTATCACCACTTTAAATACAAAAATTGGGACTTATTAAAGTCCCATTAGTAAAATCTTTTTTCTTTAACCTTAGCTGATTTACCTTGTCTATCTCTTAAGTAATACAATTTTGCCCTTCTTACTTTACCTTTTCTTACTACTGCTATTTTATCGATTCTAGGAGAGTTTATAGGGAATGTTCTCTCAACACCGATTCCATAAGATATTCTTCTTACTGTGAAAGTTTTTCTAGATCCTTCTCCTTGTATTTTTAATACAGTGCCTTCAAATACTTGAATTCTTTCTCTAGTTCCTTCAGTTACTTTGTAGAATACTTGAATAGTATCACCAATATTAAACTGAGGTAGATCGTTTCTTATTTGTTCTGCTTCAATAGATTTTATAATGTCCATCATTATCCTCCCTTCTTTGAAATGTTCTTGTAAAAACAGAGGAACACACATATTTACACGAAATGTATTATAACATAGTTAAAATTCTAATACAATAAAACTTTATATGTTTTTAATTATATCCTTAATTATATCATTTGTTGATTCATCTAATTTATTACTGCAAATTATATCAGGTCTCTTGCTTAATGTTAGATATAAAGAATTGAGCATTCTCCACTTTTTTATCCTCTTATGGTCACCACTTAATAGTATTTTTGGAACTTTCTTGCCTCTAAAATTTTCAGGTCTAGTGTACTGAGGATATTCTAATAGACCTCTAAAAAAAGACTCATCTTCAAATGATTCATCAGATGCCAGAACACCCGGTAACAACCTAACCACTGAATCAATTACTACCATTGTAGGTATCTCTCCACCAGTCAAAACATAATCGCCGATAGAAATTTCTTCATCTACATAATTTTCAACAATTCTATTATCAATACCTTCATAATGACCGGAAAGCATAATTATGTGTTCTTTTTTAGAAAGATCATTGACAATACTTTGATTTAGCAATTTTCCTTTTGGAGACAAATAGACAACATAAGAGTTTTCATTTTTACAACTCATCAGGGCGTCATATATTGGCTCTGGTTTTAGAATCATTCCAGGGCCACCTCCATATGGATAATCATCTACTCTCTTATGCTTATCCTTAGAAAAATCTCTTATATTTATAGTATTAAGAATAAATTTGTCATTTTCCAAAGCTTTCCCAACAATACTGTAATTATAAAGAAATGAGAAAATCTCAGGAAATAAAGTCAATACATCAATAATCATTCTAACATTCCTTCTATAGGATCAATTATAATTAATTTATCATTAACATTAACTTCTACAATAAATTTCTTAACTGCAGGTATTAAGAAGTTTTTGCCTTCATCATTTGTTACTACATATACGTCATTCGCATTTCCTAAAATAACATCAGTTACTTTGCCTATCAAATCATTTGACAGGTTTACAACAGTGCAGTTGATAAGATCGGAAATAAAATATCTATCTTCCGGTAATTTTATTTTATCAGAATCATCAACATAAAGGTACTTCCCTTTATATTTTTCTGAATCATTAATGTTATCTAAGCCTTTAAATTTAATTATAACTAAACTTTTTTGGATTCTTACTGAGTCAATATAATATAGTTCCTTTTCATCTCCTAGATAAGCTTTACTTAAATGGAAGAATCTATTGATATCATCTGTCATAGGATAAATTTTCAATTCGCCTTTTATCCCATGAGTATTAGTAATCATCCCAACTATTGTATAATCCATCTATTCACCTGAATTTCTACAGCTTATTGAAGTATTTCAACTACTACTCTTTTGTTTTGCTTTATAGCTGCTGCCTTTACTACGGTTCTAATAGCTTTAGCAATTCTTCCTTGCTTGCCTATTACTTTACCCATATCTTCTGGGGCTACTCTTAATTCAATAATTACAGATTGAGACCCTTCAATCTCGTTTACTCTAACTTCATCAGGATTATCCACTAAGCTTTTTGCTATAAATTCTACTAATTCTCCCATAGTTAAAACCTCCATAACTATTTGTCAGCATTTTCTTCCTTTGATTCGTAAATTCCACTTTCTTTGAACAATTTCTCAACTGTTTCAGTAGGCTTAGCACCATTTTTTATCCATTTAAGCGCTTTTTCGTTGTCAACTTTTATAGTCTTTGGCTCTGTGAGTGGATTATAATAACCAATTTCTTCAATAAATCTACCATCTCTTGGGGATCTAGAATCAGCAACTACTATTCTATAAAAAGGATTCTTCTTAGCTCCCATTCTTTTTAGTCTTATTTTAACTGCCATTATTTCACCTCCTATTATATTTTATCTATTTAGAAAAAGGGGAATTGAAATTTCCCTTTTTTCTTCGGTACTTTAGAAAATTCGTTGAACTTCTTCATGAGTTTTTTTGTCTCTTTGAACTGCTTTAGTAGTTTATTTACATCTTGAATTGATGTACCACTTCCTCTGGCGATTCTTTGTCTTCTACTGCTGTCAATTATATCAGGATTGGATCTTTCTTTTTTAGTCATAGATTTGATAATTGCTTCTATCTTTATTAACTCTTTTTCATCGACATTTAAACCTTTTAGTTGCTTTGAGCCCATACCAGGGATCATTTCTAAAACTTCACTAAGCGGTCCCATATTTTTCATCTGTTCTAATTGTTCTAAAAAATCATCCAATGTAAATGAGGAATTCCTCATTTTCTTCTCAAGTTCTAGTGCTTTCTTTTCATCGAATGAAGCTTGAGCTTTCTCAATTAATCCCAATACATCTCCCATGCCTAAAATCCTAGATGCCATCCTATCGGGGTAAAAAGGCTCTAATTGATCTAATTTTTCACCCATTCCAATAAATTTGATTGGTTTATGTGTTACTGCTCTAAGAGACAATGCAGCACCGCCTCGGGCATCGCCATCCATTTTTGTTAAAACAACACCAGTTATATCGAGTTTTTCATTAAATGCTTCTGCGACATTAACAGCATCTTGACCAGTCATGGCATCTAAAACTAACAATATCTCAGCTGGATTAGTAACAGCTTTTATTCTAAATATTTCTTCCATTAAATCTGTGTCAATGTGTAATCTACCTGCTGTATCTATTATGACAACGTCATTTCCATTTTTATTGGCATGCTCTATCCCTGCTTTAGCTATATCTACAGGATTAACATTTGTGCCCATTGAAAATACTGGGACTCCAACTTTTTCTCCAACTACTTCCAATTGCTTAATTGCAGCTGGTCTATAAATGTCACAAGCTACTAGTAATGGCCTTTTGTTTTGTTTTTTTAAATTAAATGCTAACTTTCCAGATGTTGTTGTCTTTCCAGAACCTTGCAAACCACACATAAGAATTACAGTTGGTGGCTTTGAAGTAAAATTTAATTTCTCTTCTTTTTCTCCCATTAACTTTGTAAGCTCATCATATACTATTTTTATTACTTGCTGCCCAGGGTTTAAGCTCTCTAGTACTTCTGATCCTAAAGCTCTATTTTTTATATCAGATATGAAATCCTTGACTACTTTGTAATTGACATCTGCTTCTAACAGTGCTAGACGTACTTCTCTTAAAGCAAGATCAAGGTCTTTCTCAGTTATCTTCCCTTTTCCTCTTAATTTGTCTAATGTGTTTTGCAGTTTCTCAGATAAACTTTCAAAAATCAATATATGAACCTCCTTTTATTAGTAAAGGATTTTTCTTATTGTTGAATTAATACTTTGAGCTATCTCAATTATCCTATCTTCTTTAATTTCTGAACCTATATTTATTATTTGGTCAACTAGCTTTTCGATATCTTTTATACTTTTTTCGGTATTATAAAATCTGCTAGCTAGTCCCAATATATTCTCGTATTCTATTAACTTTTCCTCTGCTCTTTTAAGTATATCGAAAACAGCTTGTCTTGTAATATTCATTTCTTCTGCTATTTCACTCAGAGACAAGTCATTATTGTAGTACATATCTATTACATCATATTGTTTTTTACTTAATAATTTTCCATAAAAATCAAATAATATACTTATTTTTATCAGCTTATCCATTTTATCACCACATTCTCATGCTGTCAAGTATTTTTCTTGACAGCATGAATATCTATTTTTCAATATCTACAATTGTTATTCAAAGATTGAATCAATAAAAACATCCAAGTCAAAAGGTTGAAGATCTTCAACGCCTTCTCCGACGCCGATTAACTTTATAGGTAAATTTAATTCAGTTTGAAGTGCGATAGCTATACCACCTTTTGCTGTACCATCTAATTTTGTTAAAATAACTCCTGTAATGTTACTTACCTCTTTAAATACTTTAGCTTGATTAATAGCATTTTGTCCTGTAGTAGCATCAAGAATTAATATTATTTCCTTCGTTGCTTCTGGATATTCTTTTTCTACAACTCTAAATATTTTATTTAACTCATTCATTAAATTGGATTTATTATGAAGCCTTCCTGCAGTATCACAAATTAATACATCTATATTTTTTGCTTTGGCTTTTTTTATTGCATCAAAAATTACTGCAGCGGGGTCAGAACCTTCTTGATGTGCAACAACTTCTACATTTGCTCTATTCCCCCAAGTCATTAGTTGATCGATTGCAGCAGCTCTGAAAGTATCACCTGCAGCCAATAAAACGCTTTTACCAGAATTTTTCAAATTATAAGCAAGTTTTCCTATTGTAGTGGTTTTTCCAACTCCATTTACACCAACAACCAGAATCAAACTAGGAGAAGGCTCTAATTCTAAAGTATTATTATCTACAGAATTAAGCATTATATTCTTTACTTCTTCTTTCAATAAATTTTTTAAATCATGAGGATCTGTTATTTTTTCATTTTTTGCTCTCTCTTTTAAATTCTCAATTATTTTCATAGTTGAAACAATGCCAACATCTGCTGTAATTAAAATTTCCTCTAATTCATCAAATAATTCATCATCTATTTTTCGATGCGATGAAATCACATCATCTATTTTTCCACTTATATTTTTGCGCGTCTTAGAAAGACCATTCTTAACTTTTTCAAAGAAAGAATCCTTTTTCTTTGTACTGTTTTTTAATTCATTCAATAATTCTTCTCCTTCTTGAGCGACAATATTAAGGTCTTGATCTTTGACATTTTTATCAACTTCTTTAGGTGTTCTTTTGAATAATCCCATATTTTAAGCCTCCTTTGTAGTTTCATTAAAATTTTCATCATAGTCATCTAGTTTTATGGATAGTACTTTGCTAACACCTTCTTCTTGCATACTTATTCCATATAAAGATTCCGCTATCTCCATAGAAGTTTTTCTATGGGTTATTAATATAAATTGGGTATTATCTTTAAACCGAGAGAGATACGAAGTAAATCTTAATATATTAGCTTCATCTAGTGCAGCATCTATTTCATCTAGCACACAAAACGGTGATGGTTTAGTTTTCAATATTGCAAACAGAAGAGCTATTGCAGTTAATGATTTTTCTCCTCCTGATAATAAAGATAAATTCTGCATTTTCTTACCTGGCGGCTGTATCATAATCTCAATATTATTGTTTTCAACATCGTCATAATCGTTGATAATTAGATTTGCGCTTCCACCACCAAACAGTTCCTTGTAGATGGTATTAAAATTTTCATCTATTTGTTTTATAGCTTGTATATATTGTTTTTTTATTTTTGTGCTTATTTCCGCGATAACACTTTCTACGTCAGATTTTGCTTTGATTAAATCTTCAAGTTGAGATGATAGAAATTCGCACCTTTCTTTTACTCTCTCATATTCTTCAATTGATCCTAAATTTACGTCTCCTAGCTTATATAATTCATTTTTCAATGAAATCAAATCGTTATTGTCAAGATCGTTATCATCGATGTTCAATTCGCTACTATCAAATTCTGCTATATTCTCTTTATATTCATCGTATATTCTTTGAACTAAATTATTTAGGTTCATTTCTGCCTTGGCGAGTTCAACTTCAATTTTATTAGCTTCTTTTTCCAATCCAGAAAGTTTTTTGTTTTCACTATTTAATGAATCTTGCAATTTGTAATAATCCTTTTGAATATTTTCTTTTTCTCTTAGTATTTCATCTAATACACTTTTTTCTTTTTCTTCTAACTCTTCCAAATTTTTTATATCAGCTCGTATCCTAACTAGTTCATTTTTATATTCATCATTCTTATAATTTAAGTTTTCTATAGAAATTTTATTTTGTTTGATTTTTTCATTTAGATTTTGAATTTCTTCTTCAAGTCTGATGATTTTCAAATTCATATCTTCTATTGACTTGTTATCTATCTTTATCCTAAACTTACAATCAGAAATTTTCATGTCGATCTCAGATATATTCTTATTAATTTCTGCATCGAATAATTTATATTTAATATTATCATTTTTTTCATTATCGATAGATATTGAAATTTCACTAACCTTATTTTTTAAATCAGATAATTTATCATTCAAACGTTCTAATTCTTTTACTAATTCGTTTTTTTCTGTAATTTTATTATTAACTTCTTTACTATTGAAAATCCCTTGAGATTTTCTTTGCTCAACCATATTTTGAAGAGTATTCAATTCAGAGATATATGTATCGTATTGATTTTTGATTTCTTTAATTTTAATGCTTTTTATTTGTTCATTATCCAATATATACTTTTTTTTAGTTTTAAGTGTATTTATTTCATCATCTATTTTAGAAAGCTCACTATTAAGTTCTTCTATGAACACTTTTCTAGTTAAAATACCGTGATTTTCATTTGATTTATTCCCACCAGTTATGCTACCACCTGGAGAAACAACTTCGCCATCTATAGTTACTAATCTGTACTTTCTATTGGTTTCTTTGCTGAATTTTAGTGCATTATCTAAATTATCAAGTATAATTGTTTTACCTAGCAAATAAGAAAAAATATTATCCAATTGGGTTTCGTATTCTATAATTTCATTTGCCAAACCTACAATTCCAAAAAATGATTGATCATAACTATCTATATTTAATGAGCTTTTTTTAATAGCATCTATTGGCAAAAAAGTAGCTCTTCCCTTTTTTTGGGTTTTTAAAAAATCAATAAATTTCTTAGCACTTTCTTCATTTGTTACAACAATATTTTGTATTGAAGAACCTAGTGCGATCTCAATAGCTTTAGCATATTTTTTATCTACTTTAAACAAATCTTTTATGACGCCTACAAAAGTACTTTTATAGGTATTGTTATGATTAACTAATTTCAATATCTCTTTTGTACTAGTAAAATATCCGTCTAAATTGGATTCTAAATCTAAATAGAGCTTTAATGTTGTATAAGTTTTAATTCTATCTTGTTCTAATTTGTTAATTTTAACATCCAGAATGGAAAGCTCAGAATTGATTTGTTCTTTGTCATTTTCTAGTTCGTTAAGAAGTGAATTCAATCTATTTAATTCACTTCTTAAAAAATCGATTTTATCAATCATATTCGAAATCTCAACATCTAAATTGTCATTTGTTTTATTATATTCTGAGATTGAAAAATCTATCTTTTCAATCCTATGTTTAATGTTGGCAATGAAAGTTTCAATGCTAGAAATCTCACTTTTAAATTCAGTATATGATGCATGAAGCTTTAACATACTCTCATCTGACGAATTAAGTAAGATTGTATTTTCTTCAAGCTTCTTTTTTAATTCTATTTTTGATTCTTCTAGAGTTTCTAGTTCTATTAAAGCTTTTTTATAGTCGCTTTTTAAATCTTCTAATTGATCAAGTATTATTTGAATTTCATTTTGACTAGATATTAAGCTATTGTTTATTTCAATTAGTTCGTTATTGAGTCTTTCAACTTCATTTTTATTATTAGATATTTTCTCTAATGCCATTGCTTCGGCATTCTTGCTTTTTTCATAATTTTGAACTGTTTCAATCTTGATATTTCGTTTATCTTCAATTAATCTATCTATATCTATTATCTTGTTTTGCCATTTCTGCTGTTCAAGAGTCATAAATTCGATTTTTTTTTCAATGTTATTTTTATCCTCGATGTACTTCTTTAATTCTTGGCTTTTCGCCTCTATATATTTTATAAGCTTATTATAATTATCCTTTGCTAAGCCTAAATCGATTTTCTTAATTTTATTGAAAAGAGACATATAATTAGAAGCCTTCTCTGCTTCTATTTGTAAAGTAGATTTTTGATTATTTACTTCACTTAACAAGTCAGAAATTCTTAATAAATTAGCATTCGTCTTATCAAGTTTTCTAATAGCATCTTGTTTATTTAATTTATACTTTACTATTCCGGCTGCTTCTTCGAAAATTAGTTTCCTGTTTTCTGGATGTGAAGAAATAATATCTTCTATTTTCCCTTGTCCAATAATTGAATACCCTTCTTTTCCAATACCTGTATCTGCGAACAATCCTTTTATGTCCTTAAGCCTGCATGAATTTTTGTTAATAAAGAATTCACTTTCACCAGAGCGATACATACGCCTTGAAATGCTAACTTCATTGAATTCTAATGGTATAAAATTGTCAGCATTATCAAAAACGATTGTAACTTCTGCAAAACCGAGTGGCTTTTTCTTATCTGTTCCAGAGAAAATAACATCTTCCATTTTATTGCCCCTAAGGGTTCGGATGCTTTGTTCGCCTAGAACCCATCTTAATGCGTCAGCGATATTGCTTTTGCCGCTGCCATTAGGGCCTATTATTGCAGTTATCGTCTTGTCGAAATTAATACTAGTTCGTTCTGCAAATGATTTAAACCCTTGAATTTCAATTTTTTTTAAATACAAATCAAACACCTCTTATATAAGCATGATCAAGAATAAGAATTGCTTTTTTGTTAATATATTCCATTACATCGATGTACTTTTCGATGTTACCTATCTTTATAATCAATTTATCGCTTAAATCATCTTTATTAAATTTTATATTTTTAAGATTAAATTCATTACATAGTTTGATCTTGTTGTAAGATTTATGACCAACAACATTGCTCATGATATTTGTATTACAATTCACTTCTAATATCTCATTTTCTGTGCTTATTCCAATATTTGATAGTTCGCTATATATTATATCATAATAGATTCTACTTTCTATTAACTGTCTTATTGCAGCATGAAAAGGGCCAGCAACAACATCTTTTCCTAATTGAATACATTCTGTTGTTTGCAAGCCTATTCTTATAACAGGTATTTGGTGATAAGTGGCTACAATTAATAAATCTTTGCATATTTCAACAGCTTCATCAACGGTCAATGGCTTGTATTCTCCTGATATAAACATGTTTTCAAGTTTCGTATTCTTTATGACTAATGTAGGATAAATTCTAATAAAATTTGGTTTTAAGTCAATTATTTTCAATAATGTGCTTAAAGACTTATCATAGTTATCTCCTGGTAAGCCAACCATCATCTGCAGTCCAAGCACAAAATTAAAATGTTTAATAAGTTTTACTGCATTATAGACATCTTCTACGCTATGTCCTCTTTCACTTAAATTTAGCACTTCTTTGTCCAGTGATTGTACCCCAAGCTCTATAATATCAACCGAGTATTTTCTTAGGATTTTAAGAACATTTTCATCTATAGCATCAGGTCTAGTAGATATTCTTATTCTATTAACTCTCTTATTATCTTTATAGAATTTGGCAATTTCTAATAATTCAATTTGCTTTGCTAATTCTATGGCTGTGAAGCTTCCACCATAAAAAGCAATTTCAATTATTGATTCTTCATTTGAATTAAAGAATCCTAAATAATTATCTATTGTTTCTATAACTTCTTCTCTACTAATAGAAGTATTAGTACCAGTAATTTTGATTTGATTACAAAAAACACACATATGAGGGCAACCATAATTTGGCACAAATACAGGAATAATTTTTTCCTTACTCATAATCATCCTCCAAGAGTATAAGAGCTTCTTTTGCAGCCATTTGCTCAGCCTCTTTTTTGCTCCTTCCCATTCCTTGTCCTATTATATCTCCATTAATTTTTAAATCGACGTAAAATATTTTCTTATGATCTGGACCTTCTTCTTTTGTAACTACATATTCTATTTTATCTTTGGTTATTTTTTGTAATTTCTCTTGTAATTCAGTTTTGTAATCTTTGAACAAGTTCCCTTTAGCTACCTCTTTTACTATGTCAGCTTCAAAATTTGCTATTAGGTAGTTATAAGTTGTCTCATAATCGCTATCTAGAAATATTGAGCCTATAACAGCTTCACATGTATCTGCTAAGATTGATTCTCTTTCTCGCCCTCCGGTCAATATTTCACCTTTTCCTAAGAGGAGATAATCTCCTAAATTTATTTTTCTGGCAGCTATAGCTAAAGAAGATTCGCATACAACTTGTGACCTTATTTTTGACAACTCTCCTTCTGGATAGAAAGGGTATTTGTTATATAAGTATTCACTTACAACTAAATTTAGGACAGTATCTCCTAAAAACTCTAATCTTTGGTTGCTTTTACTAGGGTGAAGATTATGTTCATTCGCAAAAGAGCTATGTGTTAGTGCAGTCACTAATAACTCAATGTCTCTGTAATAATATTTTAAATTATCTTGTAAAGATTTGATTTTTAATATATGTTCTTCTCTCATATTATCCTCCGCAACATTCATATACTATCAATTGGGACAAATTAAATTATAATTGAGTCTCTATTGTCTTAATGATGTCTTTTTCTATATAACTAATTAATTGTGAAATGGCGTTTTTTATTGCGTAGTCATCAGAACTTCCATGTGCTTTTACTACTGGTTTTTTGATTCCAAGTAATGGCGCTCCTCCATATTCACGATAATCCAATACCTTTTTTAAGTTATTTAATTCATTTTTCAACAGTAACGCACCTAATTTTGACTTTGTAGATGAAGTCAATTCTTTTTTTAACATAGTAAAAAGAGATTCTGCCACTCCCTCAGTCACTTTTAACACAACATTTCCGACGAATCCGTCACAAACCATTACATCTGCAGCACCAAAAGGCAAATCTCTTCCTTCGATATTACCGACAAAATTGATATTTTCTAATTCAAGTAATTTATAAGTTTCTTTACATAGAATATTTCCTTTGGTTTCCTCACTTCCTACATTTATAAGCCCGACAGAAGGATTGTTTCTTCCAAGAACTTCTTTAGTGTATATATAACCCATAATTGCAAATTGTCTTAAATATTCTGGCTTTGAGTCCATATTTGCGCCTGCATCTATTAACAATGACATTCCTTTAATAGTTGGATATAGCACTGTTATTGCAGCTCTATCAATATCTTCAAGTCTTTTTACAATTAAAATACTACCAGCAAGTAAAGCACCAGTGTTGCCAGCAGAAATAAATCCGTCTCCCAGGCCATCTGCTAGAGCATTTAATCCTACTACCATAGAACTATCTTTTTTCTTCCTAATAGCTTGTGTTGGCTCATCATCATTTTCGATTTTTTCTTTTGCGTCTATTATCTCAACTTTATCTTTTGGATAATCTAAAGTGCTTAATTCTTTCTCAATGACATCCTTTGGACCAACCAATATAATATCTATATTATTCTCTTTGATAGAATTTATAGCTCCTTTTATATTAGAATGAGGTGCATTGTCGCCGCCCATAACATCTATTATTATCTTCATATTATCCCTCTTTACCTATTTAATAGTTTTTTTTATTTTAACATATACTTAGTTAATAGTGAATATTAGATATTAAAACTGCTTGTTATGACCATTTAATATAAAAAGACACCCTAATTAACATAAGCTAGAGTGTCTTTTTATATTAAAGCAATTATTCAACCACTATTACTTCTCTTCCGTCATAATACCCACAATTTCTACATACTCTATGTGGTTGTTTAGGTTCATGGCATTGTGGGCATTCTGAAAAAGTAGCCTTGTTTAATCTATAAGAAGAAGCTCTTCTCTTATCCCTTCTTGCTTTTGAAGTTTTTCTCTTTGGTACAGCCATACAAACACCTCCTCACTAATCAAAGGTCAAATCTTTTAATTTTTCAAATCTTAGATCATACGATTGCTTATCACATTCGCAATTTTTATAATTCAAATTTATACCACATCTTTTGCATAGCCCTTTACAATCTTCTTTACATAATAGCCTCATAGGTATTGAGCTTACAATTTCTTGGTATAAAAATTCGTCTAGAAAAACAGATTTATCTTTTATGACAAGACTATTTTCTTCAAACTTTTCATCGCTATTTCTATAAACTATATTGCCTTCGGAAGTAACACAGAAAGAATCACTATACGGTTCTGAGCATCTGAAGCAAATAGCTTCATATTTTATTTCACATTTAAGTTTGAATAATATATTATTTAAAGACTTCGCAATAGATAAATTGATTTTAATTGGATGTTTAATTTTTATATCATATTCTAAATCAAATATCTCATCATTAAAATCTAAATTCAATTCATCTTCAAAATAGTCTTTATCTAATACGTTAGATATATCAACTAACATATAATTCACCTCTAGACTAACATTACCATTATATATTTGTCATGAGGAAAAGTCAATTATAATATTATTTTACTAATTCCATTGTTTCTCTAGCTATCATTAATTCTTCATTAGTTGGTACGATAAGAACTTTTACTTTAGAATTTTCATCGCTTATAATTCTTTCCTTCCCTTTTATGTCATTGAGTTCTTTATCAATAGAAACACCAATAAACTTAAGACCTTCACAAACCATTTCTCTGATTAATGGAGAATTTTCTCCAACGCCTGCTGTAAACACTATAGCATCAACTTTTCCCAATTCAGATGCATAAGCTGCAATGTATTTCTTAACATTGTTAGCGAATAATTTCAATGCCAATTCCGCTCTTTTGTTACCTTTAGCAGCTTCATCTTCAAGATCCCTAAAATCACTGCTTATGCCTGAAACTCCAAGAACACCGGATTTTTTATTTAAAACATCATTCACTTCGTCGCTGCTCATGTTTTCTTTTTTCATCAAGAAAGGGATTATAGCAGGATCGATGTTTCCTGATCTTGTACCCATAGCTAAACCTTCTAGAGGGGTGAATCCCATGCTAGTGTCAATTGAAATTCCAGATTTTATTGCGGTTACACTAGCACCATTTCCTAGGTGGCAAGTTATAATGTTCAAATCTTTAAAATCATTTTCTAGTATTTCTGCTGTCCTAATGGCAACATATTTATGGGAAGTTCCATGAAAACCATATCTTCTAATTTTGTATTTTTCATAATACTCATATGGAATTGCATAAATATAATTTTCCTCTGGTATTGTCTGATGAAATGCAGTATCAAAAACTGCAACCATTGGAACATCAGGCATAATTGCTTTACAAGCTTCAATTCCAATAATATTTGGTGGATTATGTAGAGGTGCTAATTCAATGTTTTTTTCCAATGCTTCCATAACTTTATTATCAATAATTACAGACTTTGAAAAATCTTCTCCTCCATGTACAACTCTATGTCCAACTGCAGATATTTGGTCCATGGATTCAATTACACCATGCTCTTTACTAATAATTGCATCAACAACCATTCTTAACGCTTTTTTGTGATCTTCTATTGGTTCTTCGATAATAACTTTTTCAGAGTTCAATGGTTCATGTTTTATTCTGGATCCATCAATTCCAATTCTCTCTACTAATCCCTTAGCTAAAACCTTTTCCCCTTCCATATCTATGAGTTGATATTTAAGGGAAGAACTACCACAATTGATTACAAGTATATTCATCTGACAACCTCCTAGTAATATTCTATATTTATAGTATATTATTTATGTTATAAAATCAACAATTAAAATATAAGTAATTTTTGTTATTTATGTAAAAATGTATTAGAATATATTGTATATTAAAAGATAGGAGTAATTTTATGAAAACTGTAGCTCTAATAACTGAATATAATCCTTTTCATTTTGGACATTTATATCATTTGAATATGGCAAAAGAGTTAACAAATGCTACCCATAGCATGTGTATAATGAGTAGTTCTTTTGTTCAAAGAGGGGAACCAGCAATCGTGGACAAATGGTCTAGAGCTAAAATGGCAATAGAAAACGGGATTGATTTAGTCATAGAACTTCCCTATTTATCATCAGTACAGACAGCGGAGCTGTTTGCTTATGGTTCAGTGCGTATACTCGAAGAATTAAATGTCGTTGATTATCTAGCATTTGGTAGTGAATTAGGTGAATTAGATATTTTGAAGGAAATTGCAAATGTATTAGTAGAAGAACCGTTTTACTTTAAAAAAGAACTTAAAGCGAATTTATCTAGAGGAACATCCTATCCTATTTCTCGAAATATAGCTATTATGAATTATTTTTCAGATGTCTATAGTGTTGAAATAAGTGATATATTAAATAACGCAAATAATATACTAGCAGTTGAATATCTAAAGGCTTTAAGAAAATTAAAATCCAATATAAAGCCAATAACTATTAAAAGAAGAGGGCACAACTACAATGATACAAGTATTTCTAATGGGTATGCTTCTGCGAGTGCAATTAGAAAACATATTTTCGATAAAGGATTGCATGATAGTTTTAATTTGGTACCTGAAAATACTTTTGTGATATTAGAGCAATTCTTAAAAGAACATAAAACATTTAATAAATTAGATAATTATTATGCTATATTAAACTATTTGTTAATAAATACGAATAGCGAGGATCTAAAAAAGCAATTTGATATTAAGGATGGATTGGAAAACAGAATTATTGAAAAGTCGTTTAATTCTAAATCTTATGAGGAGCTAATAGGTACGATAGCATCAAAAACACATACGCGCTCGAGGATAAGACGTGCTTTATTGCAATTAATTTTGAATACAAAAAAAGAAGATATCGATAACTATTTTGCCTCGACTCCTAAATACATTAGAGTATTAGGAGCTAACCAAAAAGGATTTGAATTGCTTAAAAAGATAAATGACGTTTCTAATTTAATTGTATTAAATAAATTTTCAGATTATAAAAAGATTGATATATTAAAGAATGATATTTCTATTAAAAAAGAAATATTAGCAACTAATATTTATTACTACGGTTTATGCCCATTACAACCTATCATAAATAAAGATTTTCAAACAACGCCTTATACAACTAAGTAGGTGGGTGGCCGCCTACTTAGTTGTGTCTTTAACATCATCCGATATTACTTTTAGCTCTTTTCTATTATCGTTAAGAAGTTGAATTAATTCTTTTAATCTCTCTTGTGTTTCATATAGCAATTCATCTGCGTAATCTAATGCACCATTTCTTATTTCTTCTGCACTTAATTGAGCTTTTCTTATTATCTCATTTGCTCTTTGATTTGCATTTTTTAATATTTCTTCTCTATCAATCATTTGCTCTAATTTTAGTTGTGTATCATTAAGTATATTTTCAGCTGTCTCTTGAGCTTGAGAAATTATTCTCTCTCTTTCTTCCTTTATCCATGCAGCTTGTTTTATTTCATCTGGAAGTTTGATTCTAATTTCTCTTAATAGTTCAAGAATTTCTTCCTTGTTTACCATTACTTTATTTGTTAATGGAACAGATGTCCCAGCCTCAACAATATCCTCAATCTCGTCTATTAACTCTAATATATCCATAATCAAACTCTCCCTTCATATTTATTTACAAGTGCATTTTCTACAACTTTTGGTACAAAGCATTTTACATCTCCACCATAAGAAGCTATTTCCTTAACAATACTCGAACTTAAGAAAGAAACATCAGAAGAAGCTACCATGAAAAGAGTCTCTAAATCAGGATAAGATTTCTTGTTTATCAGCGCCATCTGTAATTCATATTCATAATCCGATACTGCTCTTAATCCTCTAATTATCGTTGAACAATCTATGCTTTTAGCAAATTCGGTTAACAATCCAGAAAAAGATAGAACTTCTATGTTTTCTATATCTTGAGTGGCTTGCTTAATTAAGTATATTCTTTCATCAACACTGAACAAACTATTCTTATTCTGATTATTCAAAACAGCGATTATTGTCTTGTCAAATTTTATTGAACACCTTCTAATAATATCCAAATGTCCATATGTTATAGGATCAAAACTTCCCGGGTATATTACTTTCATTTGCAGTCACCTCATAGTTTCTAAAATAAGTCATTGACTTGTTTCCGTATTTTCTAATGTCAGCAATCTTTAAATTGCCAAAGCTTTCTCTTAATAATAAATTAACATTATGCTCTGCAATAAGAATACCATTAATTTTCAATATATTCAATGAAGATATTTTTTCTAAAGTTCTATTATAAAGTTCTACATTATCATAAGGAGGATCCATAAAAATATAATCAAATTTTAGACCTCTATTTGATAATAAATCTAATGCTTTTAATACATCCATTCTGAATACCTTTGCATCGGTTAAGAAACCTGTCAATTCAAGATTTCTATTTATTAATTGAATACTATCAATTGAATTATCAACAAAAAATACTGTTTCAGCGCCTCTGCTTATAAATTCTATCCCAATGCTTCCAGTACCTGAAAACAGATCTAGAACTATCGCGTTTTCTACAATAGGACTTATTATATTAAACATAGATTCTTTAATACGGTCTTCAGTTGGCCTTATATTATAAGATTTAGGTCCGTATAATTTTTTTCCTTTTCTTTTGCCTGATATGACTCGCATTGTAAAACACCACCACAATTAATTGAGTATTATTTCATTATCCATATTATAAATTAATTCATCAACTTTATTCTTTAGTAAAGTATATTTTGAGTCGAAAATTAATTTATTTTCGCTAAGAATATATTTTGCATCATCTTGAGCAACTTTTAAAATATTAATGTCTCTAAAAAGATTTGCAATTTTCAATTGCGGAATTCCGTGTTGTTTTGTTCCAAAAAATTCACCAGGACCCCTTAAGTATAAATCTTTCTCAGATATTTCAAAACCGTCATTTGTTGATTGTAAAACTCTCATTCTCTCCCTAGCAATTTTACTAAAATTATCATTCAATAAAATACAATACGATTTATGAGATGATCGGCCAACCCTTCCTCTTAATTGGTGGAGCTGAGATAAACCAAATCTATCTGCATTATATATTACCATTGTATTTGCATTAGCAACATTTACCCCTACTTCTATAACTGTAGTAGAAACTAAAATTTTGATCATTCCATTTTTAAAATCACCCATAACTTTTTCTTTTTCTTTCTGGCTTAATTTGCCATGTATCAAACCACAAATATATTTTTCTCCGAATTTACCATTTAATTTATGATAAACACTTTCTGCTGAATTTAAATTATCCGAATTGTTTGATTCAATTAGTGGGCAAACGATGTATACCTGATGGCCATTTTCTATTTGCTTTATGATAAAATTAAACACTTCATCCTCTTTGTCTGTACTCATCACAAAAGTTTCAATTTTTTGTCGACCTGGAGGCAATTCTTTAATAGTTGATATATCTAGGTCGCCATATAATATCAAAGCCAGACTCCTAGGTATTGGAGTTGCAGTCATTACCAATATATCAGGCGAATTTCCTTTAGCTGCTAGTTTCATTCTCTGATTTACCCCAAATCTGTGTTGTTCATCAGTGACAACTAACCCAAGTTTTTTGAATAATACATTTTCTTGTATTATCGAATGTGTACCGATTAAAATATCAATCTCACCTAAAGCCAAATTTTTCAGTATTTCTTCTTTTTCCGTTTTATTAGTGCTGCTAGTTAGCAGTGCAATTTTTATTTCTATTTTACTAAATAAAGATGTTAATGTTTCATAATGTTGCAATGCAAGAATCTCTGTTGGTGCCATCATAGTTGCTTGATAACCGTTCAATACTGCATTAAACATGGCAATGGCACTTATTACTGTTTTCCCAGAACCAACATCACCTTGAACCAAACGATTCATTTGTTTTTCACAGGCCATATCGTCTAATATTTCATTTACAACATCTTTTTGGGATTTTGTCAATTCAAATGGTAAGCTTTCAATAAAAAGATTCAACTTATCATGTCTAATGAAATTGATTCCCTTATCCGTTTTATCTTTTATTTTTATATTACTCATAGTCAATTGTAGTACTAGCAATTCTTCATACGCAAGAGTTTTTCTCGCCTTTTCAAGTTCTGCCATGTTGTTTGGAAAATGCAATGCTTTTATGGCGGATCTTTTATTCATCAAATTATAATGATTGCGTAGTTCATCGGGCAATATATCATCAACATATATTAAATATTCTTCTAAACAATTCTTTATTATATTTATCATTTCTTTATTGCTAAGACCATCCGTTAAAGGATAAACTGGTAATATATTAATAAAAGAGCTAGCATTTGTATAAGGTGATATTTCAGGGTTTTGTATTTGTATTTCATATTTATTTTTAGCTATTTTCCCTCTACAAAAATATTTCTCTCCAACCTTTATTTGATTTTTAAGGTAAGTTTGATTAAACCATATAAGGGATATGTCACTATCACCATCAGTTGCAATTACTTTTAATAATTTTAGATTATTTCTTAAGTTAGAAATAGTTGGAACTGTTTTTATTGTAACTACGCAATTCAGAGTTTCATTATTTTCATACTCTTTAATAGATTTGATAGTAGTTCTATCTTCATAAGACCTGGGAAAGAAAAAAATAAGATCTTCTACTGAATGTATATTTAATTTATTTAATTTTTCAGCTCGCTTTGGTCCTACATTTTTCACATATCTAACATTTTTCTTAAGATCATTCATATCTTTATCACTCCAAATAAACCCTACCTTAAGGTAGGGTCTTTTTTATTCTAGTGAAAATATATAGTAGTATACTGGTTGATTTCCTTCAACAAGATCTATCTCTAACTCACTAAATTTATTTTCTAACTGCTTGACAAGATCTTCTGCTTTGTTCTTATCAACTCCTTCTCCATATATAATTGTTATTACAGAAACATCATCATTAATCAGTTTTTCTATCAACTCTTCAGACACTTCATTAATGTCTTTCCCGACTGCCAATATCTCTTTATCAGTCACTCCAATTATATTTCCCTTTTCTATTGTTTTACCATTTAATTGAGTATCTCTGATTGAATAGGTCACTTGAGCAGATATGACATTTGACATAGCTTTGTTCATATTACTTAGATTTTCACTTAATTCTTTATCAGGATCGAATGCTACTATTGCTGATATTCCTTGAGCTATGTTCTTTGAAGGAACAATATAAACATTTTTCGCACTAACATTTTTTGCTTGTTCAGCAGCTAATATTATATTACTATTATTTGGCAATATAATTATATTTTCTGCATTTGATTTTTCTATAGCACTAAGAATATCTTCAATACTAGGATTCATGGTTTGCCCACCCGTTATTATATGATCGACATTTAAACTTTTGAATAATTCATTTAAGCCATTCCCTGTTGATACTGAAATTATATAGTATTTTTTTACTGGCTCAGAATTATTAACTTGTCTTTGTGCGAGTTCATCTTTTAATAGAATTTCCTCATGTTGATATCTCATGTTATCAATTTTAATATCCCTAAGTTCTCCCAATTGCAACGCTTTCTCTAGAACTTCTCCTGGATTGTTAGTGTGTATATGAACTTTTATAACTCCATCAGCACCTACTACAAGTAGTGAATCACCATAAAATGATAGTTTATCTCTAAAGCCATCAATATCTTGATGATTTGTAACGATAATGAATTCTGTACAATATCCAAATTTAATATCATCAGTATCAATTTTTTGTCGCTTCAAAGAAATATCTGAGACTATTGGTGATGATATAGATTTATTTGCTAATGTGGTTACTTCTCCGGATAAAAATTCTAATGCTCCTGTCATAAGAAATAATAATCCTTTTCCACCAGCATCTACCACATTAGCTTGTTTAAGTACTGGCAACATCTCAGGAGTTTTAGCTAAGACTACATTTCCATGAGCAATTACTAATTCTAACAATTCATTGATATCTTTTACATTATCACATATCTTTAAAGCATATTCTCCACACTCTCTAGCTATAGTCAAAATCGTTCCTTCAGTAGGCTTCATAACAGCTTTGTAGGCAGTTTCTGAAGCTTTACTCATTGCAAAAGCAATTGTTTGTGCATCTATTTCTTTTTTATCATTAATTCCAATGCTAAAACCTCTAAATAGCTGGGATAAAATAACGCCTGAATTACCTCTTGCACCCATTAGAGAACCTTGACTTGCAGCTTGAATTATCTTAGATGCATCATTCTCAATAATTTTTTGAGCGTTATTGACAGCTGATCGCATGGTTAAACTCATATTTGTACCTGTATCTCCGTCTGGTACAGGAAATACATTTAAAGCATTAACAACTTCTTTGTTTTCATCGAGATAGTTATAACTTGCTTCTAAAGCTGCTTTAAGTTTCCAACCATCTATAAAAGTATTTATCAACTTGTGTCCCTCCTAATAATTAAAGATCACTTTCAGTTCTGATGCCTTGAACAAATATATTAATATCATCAATATATATACCAGTATAAAATTCCAAATTATATTTTACTCTTTCAATAATATTTTGACATACAGTTGATATTTTTACACCATATTCTAGAATAAGATATATATCAACATTAACATTATTATCATTTATTGTAACTTTTATACCCTTGTAGGATGGATCAAATCCAAAAAAGCTAAATATCTCTTCAAAAGAGTCTTTTGAAGCTTTATCTACAACACCATAGCTTTCGATGACTGCCATTCCTACTATTTCTTGAATTACACTTTCTTCAATAAAAATAGAACCAATTTCATTTTTTATTATAAGTGGCAAAATATTACCTCCCTCACTATCTTATCTTTAACATTCTACAATAATATAGATAAATATTCAACAAAAAACTAAGCATTCATTATTTTACTTGCAATTAATACGATTTGTATGGTACAATACAAGTTGTTGTAGAGGAGCTGTTACTGATATATTGTTTTGGGAGGTGTTTTTATGAGTAAAAGATGTGAAATATGTGGTAAAACTAAATCATTTGGGAATAAAGTTACTTTTTCCAACAAAAAGAGCTCGAGAACCTGGTCTCCTAATGTTAGGAAAGTAAAAGTGGTAGTTGATGGAACAACAAAGAGATTAAATGTATGCACAAGATGCTTAAGATCAGGAAATGTTCAAAGAGCAATATAGTAGAGGTTTTTTAAAAAAGCTTACAGTTTAAAAAAACGGTAAGCTTTTTATTTAGTCTTTAGATAAAATCAGTAATCCTTCTCCACTGTGTTTTATTATATATCCTACATTCTCTTCAATTTCATTACTTATCCCAAAACTCGATCCAAACTCAATATGTTTTTTTGTTAAATTATAATGGAAACCATTTAAGGTAATGACTATTCCATCTAAGCACATAGGTATTATCGATATATACTTAAAAGTCTCATCCTTAGAAACTATTTGTTCTGGTTTAATAAGTTTAATTATATTATTATTATCTATGATTTGAGTATCAATATTTAGATCTGATAATTTTTTTAAAAGAAATATATTTGCAAGAGAGTGATCTATTCTAGTACCAGTTGCACTTACTAATGTAATATTATCTGGATTTTGCGGTAATATCAAGTCTATTGCTATTTCTGTATCTGATTTATCTTTTTCCTTTGGATAAACAATAGTTTTAACTTTCTGAGATTTTAAATAAACTATTGATTTTTTGCTAATTGAATCTAAATCACCTACTAAATAATCAGGTAATTTATTAATTTTTAGTAGTTGTTCTACACCTGCATCAGCTGCTATTATGACATCATTTTGCTCACATAGGGATATCAATTTGTCTTTATTAATTTCATTGCCGCCTGATACTACTAGTGCTTTCATTTTTCCACCTATCCCAACCTATTATTGACAAAATATTTTTTTAATGGTTTCCAAATAATAATTAAGACTATTAAAGAAATAATCAATTCTGGAATTAAATATGTTGCATTATATATAAATGAATATATTATAGGATTTTGGTTCCCAGCATATTCAGAGAAAAAAACAACACCAGATATCACATGTGATATCAGTCTGCCGAGAATAGCTAAAGTAGTCCATAATATCATCGAAAAATAGCCTTTTTTTTGACTTGTTTTTATTTTTGCAAAACCAGCGATTCCTAAGATTCCAAATGCTATTGGATAATCTAAAAGCAACTGAACTGGATGAAAGAAAAATGGTTTTAAAATAAAGTCTAATATTCCATAAATTGCTCCAACAGAAATTCCAGGTAGAACCCCCCATCTTAAAGAATAGATAATTATAGGTATCATCTTTCCTGCAGATATGCTTCCACCATTTGGCATTTGGTAGATTTCAATGTATCCTAGTAAAACTGACAATGCAATCATCATACCGCCTTCAGCTAACATTAATACATTTGTATTCTTCTTCATTTTTTATTCCTCCTTGTACAATATAGTTATAATCAAATTACAGTTTTCCACTGTAATAATTATCAATTTCTTAAATAATAATATAGTCTTCTTTTCTAATCATTAAATACATTTCTTTGGCTTCTTATCTTAGCCATAAAGCCAGTTTATTTTGGCCTGAACCATGAACAATATTGTATAATTAATTTATGGATTTGGAGGTTGATGCAATTCCTCCTAGGACGCCTTTATGCGACTACCTGTAAAAAAGAGTATCTATCCATTCTCATAAGATTACATTATTTGGCTGGTTGAGGCCAGTTAACACTGGTTCCTCGTGTCACATGCAAGGTTGT